>JAQVZQ010000010.1 GCA_028708095.1 Dysgonamonadaceae bacterium | reverse complement strand
TTGGGAGACTATTGGAACGTGAAGGTTTACGTGTTGCTATTGTACCTCAGCCTAATTGGCGTGACGACTTGCGTGATTTTAAAAAACTTGGTAAGCCTCGTATGTTTTTCAGTGTATCGGCAGGAGCCATGGATTCAATGATTAATCATTATACTGCCAACAAACGAATTCGATCGAACGATGCATACACTCCTGATGGTAGAGCAGACATGAGACCTGATAGACCATCTATTGTGTACACAAACATTTTAAAAGAACTTTATCCTGATGTGCCAGTGGTATTAGGTGGAATTGAAGCATCGTTACGTCGCGTGACCCACTACGATTATTGGGATGACGCATTACACAAAAGTATATTATGTGATAGCAAAGCTGATTTACTCATATATGGTATGGGAGAAAAACCTCTTTTGCAACTGGTGAATGAGCTGCAAAAAGGCAAAAACATAAAAGAATTACAACACATACCTCAAACTGCTTTTCTTACTAACAAAAATGACTTGCTGACTAATCCGTTTGAAGAAGACGTAACACTTTTTTCACACGAAGATTGTTTGAAGGATAAACTGAAGCAAGCTAAGAATTTTAGGGTGGTTGAAGAACAATCGAACAGAATGCATGCAGCACGCATTTTGCAAGATGTAGAAAATTCAACTTTGGTTGTAAATCCACCATTTGAGCCAATGACTGAATCAGAAATAGATGCTTCTTTTGACTTGCCATATACACGATTACCTCATCCAAAATATAAAGACAAACTTATTCCCGCATATGAAATGATCAAGTTTTCGATAAACTTGCACAGGGGGTGTTTTGGTGGTTGTGCTTTTTGCACCATCTCTGCTCATCAAGGTAAATTTATTGCTTCACGTTCTAAAAACTCCATATTAAGAGAAGTTGCTAAAGTTGTAGAAATGCCTGACTTTAAAGGATATTTAAGCGACCTAGGTGGTCCTTCGGCAAATATGTACAAAATGCAAGGAAAAGAAAGATCGATTTGCGAAAAATGCAAACGCCCCTCTTGTATTCATCCAGCTGTTTGTCCTAACCTCAACACAAATCATTCTCCCCTACTTGATATATATAAATCGGTGGATTCCATGAAGGGAATAAAGAAATCATTTGTTAGTAGTGGTATCCGCTACGATATGCTTTTGCATAAAAGCAAAAATGAAGCCATAAACAAATCAGCAAATGAATATATGCGCGAGCTTATTCTGAATCATGTTTCAGGACGTTTAAAAGTTGCACCCGAACACACCTCTGAGAAAACACTTTTTATGATGCGCAAACCATCGTTTAAAGATTTCTATACTTTCAAAAACACATTTGCAAAACTAAATAAAGACCATGGAATGAATCAACAACTCATTCCTTACTTTATCTCCTCACATCCTGGATGCACTGAAGCAGATATGGCTGAACTGGCTGCTATTACAAAAGATTTGGATTTCAAACTGGAACAAATACAAGATTTTACACCTTCACCCATGACACTAGCAACAGAAATTTACTATACGGGATATCATCCTTACACATTAGAACGTGTTTATACTGCAAAGTCAAGTGATGAAAAAACACGACAACGTCAGTTCTTTTTTTGGTATGAACGGTCTGCGAAAAAATCAATTATCGCTTCTTTAAAAAGATTGAATCGTGACGATTTAATAAAAAAGATATATCCAAGCGGTTAATTTAGCTTAAACACCTCACTTATCTTATTTTTCTTTACAATCAGATGCAACGTTTTTAGGGTTTTTCCATCTTATATATAAGCGCATACATTGTACGTGAGTAAATAATATTTTAAACCATTAAAAACTTAATCATATGTTCGGCAACAAATTACTGATGAAATGCACCGCATTGATATTTTTTGTTTTAAGTGTTGCATTTGCATGTAACGATAACGATGGTTACTCATTGGGCGACTATAGAATTAGCATTGCTACAGTTGTGCCAGAAGTAGCAGGATCATATTCACTTCGATTAGACAACGGTGATGTACTAAAGGTCGCCACATCAGATATATATTACAGACCACGTGTTAATCAACGAGTTTTTGTAAACTACACACTACTATCAGATAAAACAGAAGACAACTATCGCTTCATCAAAGTAAATGATATTTTAAATGTACTAACTAAACCAGTAATAGAGCTTACTGAGCAAAATGCAGACAGCATTGGTAACGACCCAATAAAAGTATATGATTTTTGGATTGGTGACAATTACTTAAACGTAAGTTTCGCTTTTAATTATGGTGGTGTAAAACCACATGCAATAAATATGGTTCTAAACAAGACAGTTGATATTGAAGATGGAAATACATTAGAATTTGAGTTTAGACACAATTCATACGAAAGTCCATTCAACGAATTGTTCGATGGTTTTGCAAGTTTCGATTTAAGACCATTTAAAGAAGAAGATAGAGACTCCGTACCAATTACAATCAAGTATAAAAATTGGGATGGCGACAAATCTTATGAGTTAATGTATAAATACAACTCATTAAATAGAAATGCAACGAATATGAAAGCTCCAAATATATCAACATACGAATATAATTAAACGAATTCTGATTAAACCACAAAATAGATTCATTTAATTCTTATATGACTTTTTGATTTTCCAATAATCGGAATGCTCCTGTGAAGGATTGTTCCGATTTTTTTTATTGACATATCTTTTAAACTATAGCAGCTTAGAATTTATTATCTTTGGTGCTTGTATCAAAAGTTATAAAAGTATGATATCATTTATCGGAGCAGGAAAAGTCGGTTCAGCCTTGGGTCTATATTTTAAACAAAAAGGATTCAAAATTTCGGGTTACTATAGCCGCAACTATATTCATGCACTTAATGCCTGCCAATTAACAGACTCGAAAGCATTTAAAACCATTCCTGAACTGTTGAAAGAAAGTTCAATGGTATGGATTACAGTTTCAGATGATGCAATAGAATTATTGGGAAAAAAGATATCTGAAATGTACATACCTCCATACATTGAAGCTTTTATACATACTAGTGGAGTTCATTCTTTAGAAGCACTACTGCCTCTTTGCAAAAAAGGGTTTAGAACATATAGTGCACATCCATTAATGGCGTTTGGAAACCCACAAGAAAGTATAGAAAGACTCAATGAAGTGTATTTTACTTTAGATACAATAAACAAAGAATTATCAGAAAACAAACAAGATGATTATATGGTTAACTTTTTTGAAAAAACGGGGAACAATGTATTAACTATAAATACAGAGAAAAAAGAGTTGTATCACTGTGCAGCAACTATATTATCCAATTATTTGGTTACGTTGCTAAATATGTCTTACGAAATGTTTGAGAAATCTGGAATGGATAAATCGGTTATCAAAGAAGCCACAGCCCCTTTACTTAATAGTACATTGAAGAACATTGTTGAAAGCGATAAGATGAAAAATGCACTTACCGGACCTATTAAAAGGGGAGACAAAACTACAGTGATAAAACACTTGAAAGTTTTACAACAAATCATACCCATCAAATCAACACTTTATAAAGAATTAGGTAAAGAGACAATGAACATGACACAAGATTATAGATTAAAAGACATTTTAGATTGAAATAATTATAGAGTTAAAATAGGAGTTTATTGATTTCATTTTTATACATACTTTCGTATTATACGTTCTAATAAGTTGTTGAATCATCAACTATTTCATTTTTATTGATTAAATATATATTGTATTTTTGCAAATGGTTATTAAACTTCCTACGATAATATTTTTTTATTAAATTTATAACAGCATAGTAAAAGTTGGGAGCAAATTTTGAAAACTCAAAGAGAAATGGAGAAAAAATTCACAATAAAGTCTTTTCAAAAAGCTAAAGATGAAAAACAACCAATCACCATGCTTACAGCATATGATTATTCGATGGCAAAGATACTGGACAGTGCTGGTGTAGATGCATTATTGGTTGGCGATTCTTTAGGCATGGTGGTTCAAGGAAACGATTCAACTATTTCTGTAACATTAGATGAAATGATTTATCATGCTAAGGCTGTTAAACGTGGTGCACAACATGCACTTGTCGTGGTTGATATGCCATTTATGTCTTATCATATTTCAACAGTAGATGCTGTGAGAAATGCTGGCAGATTGATGAAGGAAGGCGGTGCTCAGGCAGTGAAACTTGAAGGAGGTGTTGAGTATGCAGAAACTATTCATCAAATAGTGCGAGCTCAAATTCCAGTAATGGGGCATATAGGAATGACTCCTCAATCTGTTCATATGTTTGGAGGATTTAAAGTGCAAGGTAAAAGCTTAGCTCAGGCACAAAAAATTATAGATGATGCGAAAGCTCTTGAAAAGGCTGGAGTTTTCTCAATTGTTTTAGAATGTGTGCCTGAGGAGTTATCTAAACTCATAAGTGAAATAGTAAATGTGCCAACAATTGGTATTGGAGCTGGCAAATATTGCGATGGACAAGTACTGGTGTGTAACGATATGTTAGGAATGTTCAACGATTTTATCCCAAAGTTTGTGAAGCAGTTTGCTCATTTAGCAACAGATATTGAAAATGCGGTAATATCTTATATTGAAGAGGTGAGTACAAAAGATTTTCCTAAAACAGAACACACTTTCTCTATTGATAAAGAAGTAGTAGATAAGTTGCAAAAATAAGGACATACAAGTACTATGATAATTAATAAAATAGTTAAGCTAAAACGTATTCTTAACGATGCAGTATCAAAGAATAAAACTATTGGTTTGGTTCCTACTATGGGCTTCTTACACGAAGGACATTTATCTTTGATAAGAAAAGCAAAAAAAGAAAATGAATTAATTGTAGTAAGCATTTTTGTAAACCCCACCCAGTTTGGGCCTGAAGAAGATTTTGGGACATATCCTAGAAATATAAAAAGCGATACTAAACTTGCGATAGAGGCAGGAGCAGACATCATTTTTAATCCTTCTGTTAATGAAATGTATCCTGAGGATAGCTCTACATGGGTAAATGTTGAAGGAGACATCACTACTATTTTATGTGGTGTTTCTCGCCCAACACATTTCAAAGGGGTTACTACTGTTGTAAATATGCTATTTAATATTGTAGAGCCCAATAAGGCTTATTTTGGACAAAAAGATGCTCAACAAGTTGCAGTTCTTACAAAAATGACAAAGGATTTACATCTTAATGTAGAACTGGTTATTTGTCCCATAATACGTGAAGTAGATGGAGTGGCACTTAGCTCACGCAATACTTACTTAAACAAAGATGAGCGGAAACAAGCCTCGATATTATATAAATCATTACAAATGGCCCTTGACGCTTTTCGAAATGGACAAAACAGTGTTGATGAACTTGAAACTCTTATTAAAAATCAAATTTCGACAATGCACTTAGCTGAAATTGATTATGTAAACATTCGCTCTTTTCCTTCATTAAATAAAATAAAAGATGTAAAGGGACGGGCATTAGCAGCAGTGGCTGTAAAATTTGGAAAGACAAGACTGATTGATAATGTTATCTTAGAAAAAAAGAAATAGAATATGTTACTACATATGCTGAAAGCAAAATTACACAGGTGTACTGTAACCGAAGCCAATATAAACTATACTGGAAGTATAACTATTGATTCATATTTGTTGAAAGAATCTGGTATATTGCCTTGGGAGAAAGTGCAAGTGGTGAATATAAATAATGGAGAAAGATTTGAAACATACGTAATTGAAGGTGAAGAGTATAGTGGGGTGATTTGCCTGAATGGTGCCGCTGCACGATTAGTATTACCTGGTGATAAAATTATTATTATGGCTTACGGACTATACTCACAAGAAGAAGCTGAAAAGATAAAGCCTCCTGTATTCATAATGAATAGCAAAAACGAAATAGAGCAAAGGTTATGATTAACATCGCAATTACAGCTGGTGGCACTGAGGAGCCAATTGATGGTATTCGGAAAATCACAAACATGAGTTCTGGATCATTAGGATGGCATTGTCTTGAAAGTGTCATTAACCATATGCATGAAAATCATAGAACAGATTTCCGCATTCATTACATAAAGTCATCAAGAGCCATTACTAAAGAGCTTCATCCAAACGATGAGTCTTATATAAAATTTATAGATGTAACTAACACACAAAGTGTTTATGATAGTGTTGACAAATTAATGAATGAAAACAAAATAGACGTTTTCATTCATGCAATGGCGATTTCTGATTTCTCTTACTCTTACACTGCACCTGTTGTTGATTTAGCAGAGGAGCTACACAGAGCTTTTACCATAAACAAACAAATTTCAAAGGAAGATATTTTATCAATTTTGAATAATCCTGAATGCAAATACAATAAAAATGAAAAAATATCATCTAAAAGAGAAATAGTAATGGGATTAACTACAACTCCGAAAGTAATTTCACTGATTAAAAAGAAAAATCCAGACACCTTTTTGGTTGGATTCAAGTTAGTGAAACAGAGTAATAAGAGCAATTTATTGAATGAGGCTGAGAAACTTAGAATAACTAACAAATGCGATGCTGTATTTGCCAATGAATCATATGATTTATCTGAAGCGAATCATTCAGGCATTCTTTTACACCATGGGCAAGTTGTAGCAAAGTTGGTTGGTAAAAAACAAATTGCTCAAGGAATTGTAAATCTTGCAATAAAAGAAAGTATGAAATTATGAAGAATGTACTTATAGGTGTTAGCGGCGGGATAGCTTGTTATAAAACAATTGAAATAGTTAATCAATTGAAGAAAGACGGTTATAATGTAAATGTAATAATGACAAAGGCTGCACAAGAGTTTGTCCGACCCCTTACTTTTCAAGCTATGTCGGGCAATGTAGTGGTAACTGATATGTTTGAACCTGCAAATTGGGACATGAAGCACATTGAGTTAGCTAAGAACGCTGACATATTCGCAGTTGTACCTGCTACTGCCAATATTATTGGAAAAATTGCATCAGGCATTGCAGATGACATGCTTTCTACGACACTGATGGTAGCAAAATGCCCGATATTAATTGCTCCGGCAATGAATACTGCAATGTATGAAAATGCTTTTGTGCAAGCAAACTTACAGAAATTAACTTCAAACGGGTACATAGTACTTAAAACTCAAGATGGTCTTTTAGCTTGTGGTGACGAAGGAAAAGGAAAGCTTCTTCCGTTTGAAGATATTCTGAAAGAGATAAAAGACATTCTTAATAATGAAAAAAGACACCTAAAAAGTTGACAATTAATAAATGATAAATTTTAACTTGCAACTAAAGAAACATTAAGAATGAGACGAATTATAATATTATTACTATTGGCTTTATTGCTTAACTCATTTGCATCAGCACAAATTAATAAATTTGCTGCAAATATTGGTTACCAATATATGCATAAAAATAGCGGCTATTTAGGTGCAGAGTATCGACTCAACGACAATAAAGGGAAGAATCCTCATGGTCCTTTAACTGTTGGTGTTGGCTCCTATTTATACAGTAATAACAACAAATTCAGTTTAGCACCCGAGGTTCATATCAATCAAACCTGGATGCACTTTTTGAATACTGAGTTATCTGCATCGAAGCAAAACTTTAAACCTAGCATCGGACTCTCTTTTTTCAATTTGACTCGTTTACAATTTGGTTATAGCATACCATTTAACGACTCAGGTTTTAAAGGTTTTTATTTTGGATTTCATATATTAATTGGACGTGCTCCTTTTTACGATGAAGTCCGCATATTTTAACCATAAATCTCATCATATTTTTGAATGCTATCATTTACTAATTAATTATAGAAAATAAAATGTGCTCATTCTTTGCTAATTAACTTGAAAATTGTAACTTTGCATTCCGATTATTACAACAAATCACTTAAAAGTTTGATTGTGAGCTTTTTATTTACTTATTTGTCCCTTAGCAAGACAAGTCAGCAAAGCTTGAAATCAGATAATTTCAACAAAATTAAAAACAAAAGAAAGTGAATACTTTAAGTTATAAAACCGTATCGGTTAATAAAGAAACCGCTCAAAAAGAATGGGTTGAAATTGATGCAACAGGACAAACTCTTGGTCGTTTGGCCTCGAAAGTAGCCAAGTTGCTCAGAGGTAAATACAAGCCAAGCTTTACTCCCCATGTAGATTGCGGAGATAATGTAATTATCATTAATGCAGACAAAGTTGAACTTACAGGTAAAAAGTGGACCGACCGCATTTATTTGCGTAACACTGGATATCCGAGCGGACAACGTGCAAACACACCTGCTGACTTAATGAAAAAAGGACCAGAGAGACTTTTTAGAAAAGTTGTAAAAGGAATGTTGCCAAAGAACAAACTTGGTGATGCAATTCTTTTGAACATGTATGTTTATGCTGGTGAAAGTCACCCTCACGAGGCACAAAAGCCAAAAAAATTAGATATTAACACACTTAAATAATAACAATGGAAGTAATTAATGCATTAGGAAGACGCAAAGCCGCTGTAGCACGTGTGTTCGTTAGCGAAGGTTCCGGTAAAATTGTTATCAACAAACGCGAGTTTGAAAATTATTTTCCTTCATCAATCCTTCAATTTGTAGTAAAACAACCGCTCACCAAATTGGATGCAGTTGAAAAATACGACATTAAAATAAATTTGAAAGGTGGAGGTTATAAAGGACAATCAGAAGCTGCACGTTTAGCAATAGCACGCGCATTGGTAAAAATAAATCCAGAAGATAAATCAGCACTCAGAGCTGAAGGTTTTATGACACGTGACCCACGTGTAGTAGAACGTAAAAAACCAGGACAACCAGGAGCAAGAAAGAAATTCCAGTTCTCAAAACGTTAAGATTTTATATGCGATTTTTATCGCTATATATTGAGAAGTCAAATCCTTAATGACCGCGACTGCTCAAAAAATGTTTAGTATCTAAATTGAAAGGACGTTATTCATAAACAGAAGTAATTTACCTTTCGATTCGATTCAGAAAAAGAATGTAAACGACTAATTAATTAAAAACAATGGCAATATTAGAATTTGATCAATTACTTGAAGCTGGAGCACACTTCGGCCACTTAAAAAGAAAATGGAATCCTGCTATGGCTCCTTATATTTTTATGGAGAGGAACGGGATTCACATTATCGATTTATACAAAACGATAGCAAAAACCGAAGAAGCAGCCAATGCACTTAGACAGATGGCTAAGTCGGGTAAAAGGATTCTCTTTGTAGCAACAAAGAAACAAGGACAAGCAATTATTGAAGATACTTCTTTAAAATTAAACATGCCCTATGTTATAGAAAGATGGCCAGGTGGAATGTTAACCAACTTCCCCACTATTAGAAAGGCTGTGAAGAAGATGAGTAGTATCGATAGAATGATTAAAGATGGTACTTTTGATACATTATCAAAACGCGAAAAACTTCAAGTAACTCGTCAACGTGCAAAACTAGAGAAAAACTTAGGTTCTATTCAGGATCTTACACGCTTACCAGCTGCAATTTTTGTAGTTGACATTATGAAAGAACAAATTGCTGTAAGAGAAGCCAACAAGTTAGGAATCCCTGTATTCGCAATTGTAGATACAAACTCTGATCCAAGAGATATAGACTTTGTAATACCAGCAAATGATGACTCATCAAAATCAATAGAGATTATCATGAATTACATTTCAACATCAATCCGAGAAGGACTTGAAGAAAGAAAAGTTGAAAGAGCTGATGCGAACGCTAAAGAGGAACAAGAACAGCATGAAACTGGCGAACGAAGAGAACGTAAATCAAAAGCAGGCAGAAGAGAACGTGTAGTAAAGAGAGAAGTTAAAGAAGAAACTCCTACAGCTTCTGGAGAAGAAAGCAAGCCTACAAAAGAAAACAAACCTGCTGAGGAAGCAAAACCTATCGAAAAAAGCAAACCTGCTGAAGAAAGTAAACCTGTAGACATAAGTAAAGATGCAGTGGATAAAAAAGCAGAAGAGTAAAATTAATCACAAGAAATAAAAATAATATATATGGCAGTTACAATGGCAGACATCCAGCATTTGCGTAAAATGACAGGCGCTGGGATGATGGATTGCAAAAATGCATTGAATAGTACAAACGGTGATTTTGACAAAGCAGTTGAAATTATACGTAAAAAGGGGCAAGCGGTTGCAGCAAAACGTGAAGATCGTGAGGCTAGTGAAGGTTGTGTTTTAGCAAAAACAGAGAATGGTTATGCAGCGGTTGTTGCGTTGCAATGTGAAACTGATTTTGTAGCAAAAAACTCCGAATTCATAGCTCTTACTGAGCAAATTTTAGATGTTGCAATGGAGAAAAAACCAAAAGACTTAGAAGAACTTCTATCGCTTCCTTTGGCAGATGGTACTGTTTTGGAGTTAATCACTGACAGAATTGGTGCAACTGGTGAAAAAATGGAATTAGGATATTACGAGCATATAACTGCTCCTTCTGTGGTAGCATATATTCACCCAGGAAACAAATTAGCAACAATCATAGGATTTAACAAAGAAAGTGTTGATGGAAACGTAGCAAAAGATATTGCTATGCAGGTTGCCGCAATGAATCCTATTGCAATAACCTCAGATGAGATTCCTGATAAACTGAAAGAAAGTGAGATGAAAATTGCTCGCGAAAAAGCGCTTGAAGGTGGCAAGCCTGAACACATTTTAGATCGTATTGCCGAAGGTGCTTTGCAAAAGTTCTTCAAAGAATCAACACTTTTACTGCAAGACTATGTAAAAGACTCTAAAATAACAATTGAAGAGTTTATTAAGCAAAATGATAAAGAGCTTACGGTAACGGCATTCAAAAGAGTGTCACTAAATGTATAAGTAACTTTTACTATAAAAATTTAAAAGCGTTGAGATTATTAATCCAACGCTTTTTTTATATCCTTATTATTTACAATTCATAGTATACCCCAAGTTAGAACATAATTAGAGTTAACTTCATAATGTAAATTAAATGTAGTTTCGTCTTCAGTAAAAGATTCACTGGCCTTAATCAATCCCTTTTCCTCTATGTTAAATGGTTGAATATGTAAATGCTTTTTAAAGACAATCTCTGTAGAGTCCATCAATTTGTACAAAGTCTCTTTAGCACACCAATGTAAAATTAAATGTAAGGTGCGGTTTTCTGGATCTATATATTCTTCTTGAGAAATAAATCGTTTTTCTATTTTAAGTATTCTTTGCGATAAATTTTCAATATCAACACCAACCTTTTTATATTTATGCAACAATACTACCACATAATCACTTGAGTGAGATATGCTGATTTGAAAAGATTTATCGGATAAAAAAGGTTGCCCTTGTGAATTGTGTTCAATTATTTTATTATCATTGGATAGCTCTTGCAAAATAAGACGAGTAGACATCCATTCTAACGCCCTTTTCTTTGATTTAATATTGCTTAGCTCTCTATCTGCTTCTCTTTGACTCTCCTGAGTGAGCATTTTATAAAGCTCATCGCGAGTTTCAGAAATCTTCCAAATACCCATTAAACAGTTTTTCTCAACAAGTTCTTTTCTAATCAACATTACTTTATTCTTCTTATTCAAAGGGCCCTTAATAAGATATTTTCAATTTAGATGTTTATTGGAAGTAAGATAACTTTAATCAAGCAGATGGTGGAGTATAACGCACTTTTACTATTCTTCTTTTATTCATCTCTTCTGCCTGAAAAACATACTCTTTATATTTGAAAGACTCTTTCTGTTTTGGGAAAGTACCATTTAATTCTAATATCAATCCAGCCAAAGTATCTATATCTTCTAAAATATCATCAAAGTCTTTTTCGGGTATATTCACAACACGTAAAAAATCGACTAAAGGTGTTTTCCCATCAAATATGTACGACCCATCTGATTGATGGATATAAAATGGTATTTCTTCATCATATTCATCACTAATATCTCCTACAATTTCTTCCAAAATGTCCTCCATTGTAATGATACCTGTTGTCCCACCATATTCATCAACAACGATAGCCATGTGATTTTTATTTGTTCTAAACTCTTCTAAGAGTTCATCTATTCGCTTTGTTCCTGGTACAAAATAGGCGGGTCTAATAAGAGTTTGCCATTTAAAATTATCCGTTTTACCTATATGGGGCAATAAATCTTTAACATAAAGAATGCCTCTAATCTGATCTTCACTATCTTCATAAATAGGAATACGTGAAAAACCCGCATCGATAATGAAATTTACAACTTTCTCGAATGGGTTATTTATATCTAAATTCACCATATCCGCACGTGAGATTAGGATGTCATTCACATTTTTTTCACGAAAACGAATAATACCCTCCAACATATCCTTTTCTTGTTCATAAGAAATTTCATTTGCAGTTAGTTCTAAAGCTTTAGATAAATCATCCATCGAAATCTCATGTTTTGGATGGGCAGAGGATTCGCTAACAATGTTAGTAAAGCGTACAAGAAAAGATGAGAAAGGAGATAAAACGGCATCAATAAGTACAACACCTTTGATGCTTCTTTGAACTACTTTTAGTGGGTTGTGAGATGCTATTAGCTTGGGCAGTATTTCAATAAATAAAATTAATATAACTGCTATACTAAGAAACATAAGCAATACACCTATTCCTGAATTCACAAAAAAGGGTATCTTACTCAAAATATAAAACAATAGTGCTGAAATTCCAACATCTATAACATTGTATGCAATAAGGATTGATGCAAGTAATCGATCAGAATTTGTTAAAGTTTCGAGCAAATGGATATTACTTATCAATGAGCTGTTTTTAACAGTATCCATATCGTCGGTACTTAATGAGAAAAAAGCAACTTCTGAACTTGACACAAAAGCACTTATAAGTATAAGAAGAATGAGAAGAGCAATCAAAAAATAATCAGCCAGAGCATAAACAACTATTAATTGATTTAGAAAAAGAAACAATAATGAATCAGGGTCCAAGTGTTTAATTATTAGTTTTACAATAAAAAAAGGATGTTATTATTTTCTTTCTAATTGATTTAAAATAACAACACCCTCTTTTCTTTTATTTATTAAAACGGTAGATCGTCAGAATCTTCTGAAATCTCCGCTGTTGGTGCTGGTCCTGAAGCTTGTTGACTGACAGATGAAGAATTGTCAGATGGTTGAGAACTACTTCCAGATCTTCTACCTAACATCTCCAAATTATCTGCATTAATTTCAGTTATATATTTTTTTACACCGTTCTTATCATCATAAGAACGTGTTCTTATTTTCCCTTCTATATACAATGGGTCTCCTTTCTTGACATATTGTTCAACAATTTTTGCAAGACCTCCCCAACAAGAAATGTTATGCCATTCAGTTCTTTCAGGAACCTCTGTTCCATTTGCAGCTTTAAAACCACGCTCAGTTGTAGCCAATGAAAAATTAGCGACAGCTCTGTCATTATCAAAATACTTAACTTCAGGATCTTTCCCTACATTACCAAGAAGAATAACTTTGTTTACGGACATAATGTTAAATTTAAAATTAAAAAAATAAATTGTGAATTTGCATGAAAACAAAAGTAATAAAAAAAATTTAATTTCCAATTATTTATTGATATATTCCCTTACTATTTATATTCTAAATATCTGTGTATAAGTCGTGGCATGGGTAATGTGTGAATTTCATCAATTTCAATTTTCAAGAAATTACTTACGAAATACTCATTCAACTTAGTTGCTTCAACTTCATAAAAGTTAGTATATATATGCTGATGAGTCAGAATATGTTTTACTTGCGTTTGCTTTAATATAAAAGCAACATTCGCATTTGCAAATAATGTTTTAAATGAATCAGCTTCGAACAGTTGTGTTAAATCTACCTCTTCATCAGTCTCAATGAGAGGAAACTCGTACATATTTTTCCAAATATCTTTTCCTATTCTTTTATTAAAAAAAGAGTATCCATTATAGTTGACATTAAAATAATTAAAATACCTCGACCGTACTTTAGACTTCTTTTGTTTAACGGGAAAATCAAATTGTTTATTCAGTTCTTTCGATATACATATATCTTGTAAAGGACAACTTTTGCAAAGAGGTTGAAATGGAGTACAATGTAAGGCTCCAAATTCCATTAAAGCTTGGTTATGTGTTCCTGGATTAATCTCATCGAGTAAGTTGTAAGCAATTTCTTTGAATTCTTTTTTTCCTAAAGATGAGTCAACTGGAGTATCAATAGCAAATAGGCGTGATAATACTCTATAAACATTTCCATCTACCACTGCATAAGGTTTATTATATGCTATCGAAAGAATAGCAGCTGCAGTATAATCTCCAATTCCTTTAAGTGAAATAATATCATTATAGTTATCGGGTATTTTACTGTCGTAAAAAGAAACTATTTTTTTTGCTGTTGCATGCAAGTTTCGTGCTCTACTATAATATCCTAAACCTTGCCATTCTTTTAAAACATCAGTTTCTGAGGCTTGTGCTAAAATATTTACTGTTGGGAACCTTTTGATAAATCGTAGATAATATTCTAACCCCTGCGTCACCCTGGTTTGTTGTAATATAATTTCGGATATCCATATTTTATAAGGGTTATTTGTATCACGCCAAGGTAAGCTTCGTTTATTAATTGTATACCACTTTTTAAGATGATGGCTTATATTTAGTTGTTTATGATTATTCATCCAATGTAATTATTATATCTAAAATCAATGTTTTCTCTCTGTTTTCAAATTAAGAAGATAAAAGCAGAGCAACAATCGGCTAAATTACAAAAAAAAAGAAAAATGAATGCTATTTATTTTCCATCTATTGAAAAAAGCTATATATTTGCAGTTCAAAAAATTAGTAACAATAAACCTTTTTATAAAAATACAAAAATGACAAAAGCAGATCTTGTAAATGAAATTGCTAAAAATACGGGTGTGGACAAAGCATCAGTTTTGGCAACGGTAGAATCCTTTATGGAAGTTGTAAAAGAATCACTATCAGATAACGAAAATGTATATCTACGTGGCTTCGGTAGTTTCATCGTGAAAAAAAGAGCTCAGAAAACCGCTCGCAACATTTCTAAAAACACCACAATAATTATTCCAGAACATAACATTCCAGCTTTTAAGCCTTCAAAAACCTTTGCTAACCAAGTTAAGGAACAAACAAAACATAAATAAACTATCAGTAATAACAAATTAAGAAATAAATAAATGCCAAGCGGAAAGAAAAGAAAAAGAAGCAAAATGTCAGTGCACAAAAGAAAGAAAAGACTTAGAAAAAATAGACATAAAAAGAAATAATTTTTCTATTTAATTTTTTTAATGACTAGCAAAAGAACAAACTTAAAAAGGGAAATAATTAAGTTTGTTCTTTGTGCTTTATCCGGTATATAAGTTCGAGAAGAAAAAATATACCGTGAATGAAAGTTTTATAAAACAATATTTATGAAAATTTAAAAAGTAAGAAAATTGTGATAAGCGAACTTATTGTAGATGTTAATCCAAAAGAGATATCAATTGCTATACTTGAAGACAAAAAGTTGGTAGAGTTTCAAAAAGAAGCACAAGATGAGTCTTTTTCGGTTGGTAATATCTACGTGGGCAAGGTTAAAAAGCTTATGCCCGCATTGAACGCTGCATTTGTTGATGTAGGTTACAAAAAAGACGCTTTTCTTCACTACTTAGATTTAGGGATTCAATTTAACTCGTTTTTAAAATTTCAGGCTTTTGCCAAAGAGAAGAAAAAAATAGCTCAGCTTCAGAGAATGAAACTGATGCCAGACATTAAAAAGGATGGACGAATTAACGATACGTTAAAAGTTGGTCAAGAAGTATTGGTTCAAATAGCAAAAGAACCAATTTCCACAAAAGGCCCACGATTAACCTCAGAAATTTCCTTTGCAGGACGATTTCTTATCCTTATCCCACTTACCGACAGAGTATCCGTTTCGCAAAAAATTAAATCACGCGAAGAACGGGCTCGTCTTAGACAACTTCTACAAAGCATCAAACCTAAAAATTACGGCGTGATTGTTCGAACAAACGCTGAAGGAAAACGAGTAGCAGAGCTTGATGCAGAGCTCAAAGTATTAGTAAAACGTTGGGAATTAAATATCGAGAAATTGTTAAAGAGTAAAGCTCCATCCATCATTTATGAGGAAACGGCGCGTACTGTAGCAATTTTAAGAGATATTTTCAACCCATCTTTCGAACAAATACACATCAATAATAAGGATGTGTTCAAACAGGTTACGGATTATATAAGCTTAATTGCTCCAAACAAAAAGAAAATAGTAAAACTATACAATGGAGCACAACCTATCTTAGATAATTTTGGAATAACCAAACAAGTAAAATCTCTATTTGGCAAAACTGTTACATTTAAAAACGGTGCTTATCTGATTATAGAACATACAGAAGCACTTCATGTTGTGGATGTAAACAGCGGAAATCGCAACAAATCTTCTCTTGGCCAAGAAGATAGTGCATTTGAAGTTAACGTAGCTGCTGCTGAAGAGATAGCCCGACAATTACGTCTAAGAGACATGGGTGGTATAATTGTAATCGATTTTATCGATATGTCTCAAGGCGATCATCGTAGCAGTGTTTTGAGTAAAATGCAGGAATTTATGGCCAAAGACCGTGCCAGGCATAATATTTTACCGTTGAGTAGGTTTGGATTAATGCAAATTACACGTCAACGAGTGAGACCTGAAATGGAAATTAGCACAAGTGAAGACTGCCCTACTTGTTTGGGAAAAGGTAGAATAAAATCATCTATTTTATTTACAGATACACTTGAGAGAAAAATTGAATATCTAGTTAAAACACTAGAAGTGAAGAAATTTAGTTTGCACATACATCCCTATGTTGCAGCATACATCCAACAAGGTATGTTTTCGTTGAAACGAAAATGGCGTAAAAAATATAATGTGCCCGGATTCAAGATAATTCCCAATCAAGATTTCGGATTCTTGCAGTATGAGTTTTATGACATGCAGAAAAACGAAATAGACCTTAAGGATGGAACTGAAATGAAATAAAATTTCTGTAGTTCTTAAAAACAGAAATGAAATGAAATTAAAGAAACCGGTATACTTTATGTGTAACCGGTTTCTTCTTTTTAAGAATTACCATAATAAAAAAATAAAAACTCACCATTCTCGCATATATTCGTGGAAATAAACTCATCTGCTTCCAAGCCCCACAAGCCTCTATACTAAAACTAAAAATTTATTTTTTAAAAACCTTGTTAGATAATATATGATTTTCTCACTTGAATTATCCATTTTAGTGCGACAAAAATTATAGGTTCCCGAGTCTTGAACTATTCACAAATATTCCTGAGTTTCGAGTCCATCAACAACTATCAAAAATCTTTTCTAAACATTTCTTCAATGGAAGATTTCATTGTCAACAGTTGAAACTTGAATCTTCAACCGAAGATTTGACAAAAAGGTGTTGAAAATCGAGTCTGCCGCGTTTTTTCTGACAAACAATAGTCAAATTTCAAATCTTTGATGGTTTTTCTCTCAACAGCGAGTTGGATTTCAAATCTTCTGTAAAAAATTTAACAAACAAGAGAGGAAAATCAGATTTACTCCGATTTCTCTTTCATTTATCTCTCGAAAATCCAATTTTCTTGAAACAAAAGTGCATTTGCCCTTTTCTAAACATTTCTTCAATGGAAGATTGCGTTTTCATCTCTTGTCCGTGCAATCTTCGACGGAAGAAATGATTTTTGTCTCTCTACCAGCATTTTTTTTTAATCTATCAGGGAAAGACATTTTATCCGAAAATTATCTAAAATGAATGCAAATTTCAATCAATACATGTACAATGATTTTTGTAGGATGTAAAAATCAACATTTCTCATACCAGTTTTTTATGGTGACAACAAAATCGACTCTTGCAACAAAAATCTTTCTGTGAGTTTGCTATTTTCATCTGTTGAATTTATAATCTTTGGTGGAAAATGTAGTGCAAGACTTAATTACTATTTTAAAGCTGAGATTACCACACTTTTGCTCAAATTTCACAATTTATTTTATCAAATAATCTATTGTCAACAACTAAGGAAAGCGTTTTACTTACCTATTAAAAAAAATAATGTATCTTTGCTATACAGAGTAGGAGCAAAATAGTTTTTCTCTCTTTGTCGAAAATCATTTCAAGTTATAGAATTAATAAGACCTCCGAAATATGTCGATAATAATAAAAAAAGTTAGCGATAAAGCTACAATAAAAAAGTTTGTTTACTTTAACATTAATCTCTATGAAGGTTGCGAACAATATGTTCCCCCTTTAATTTACGACGAGATAGCAACATTGAATAAAGACAAAAACCCTGCTTTTGATCACTGTGAAGCAGTCTATTTTTTAGCTTACAAAGATGGAGAAATTGTAGGTCGTATTGCTGCGATTGTAAATCATAAAGCTAACGAGATATGGAAGCAAAAATATGCTCGCTTTGGTTTTGTTGATTTCATAGATGATGAAGACGTAGTGGATAGACTTTTTGAATCTGCCGAGAGCTGGGCACGACACAAAGGCATGACCCACATACATGGTCCTTTAGGATTTACAGACATGGATCACGAAGGGATGTTGATACATGGATATGACCGCATATCAACCATGTTAACCAGTTATAGTTATCCATACTATAAGGAGCACATCGAGCGTATTGGTTACAAAAAAGATGTAGATTGGAACGAGTATCTAATCCCAATACCAAAAGGAGTCCCTGAAAGATATGAACGCATCGCAGAGGTAGTTCAAAAGAAATTTGGTCTTGTTGTTAAACACTTTGATAATAAAAAAGAAGTTGGAAAATATGCAACAGGTGTATTCAATCTATTAAACAAGTCTTATAAAGATCTTTATGGATTTGTAGAACTCACTGATAAACAAATTGAATACTATGTAAATATGTATATCCCTTTGCTTAGATTAGATTTTTTCACCGTAGTGTTAAGACAAGAAGATCATAAGCTAATTGGTTTTGGTATAGGGATTCCAAGTTTAGCGAAAGCTTTACAAAAAGCTAAGGGGAAATTCCTCCCAACTGGATGGTTTCATCTTTATCGTGCTCTAAAAGGGAATGACAATAAAGTATTGGATTTGCTATTAATTGGTGTAGACCCTGAATATCAAGGAAAGGGAGTAAATTCACTCATTTTTAATGAGTTTATACCCGCAGCAAACCGACTCGGCTTTGAAGTTGCTGAAAGCAATCCAGAGTTGGCTTTAAATAAGAAGGTTCAATCAATGTGGGATGGTATGGGCGTTGAACATCACAAAACACGCAGGGCTTATATAAAAAAACTATAGTACTACATTATAGGTTATAGATGTAAATAAATTAAATAGAAAGGTGTATAAAAACAGAACGTGAACGAAATAGAAAATAAAATTATAGAAACTCAACAAGGTACTTATCAAGAAGAAAATATTGTAACACTCGATTGGCAAGAGCATATTCGCCGACGTCCTGGTATGTATATAGGTAAATTGGGCGATGGATCATCGTTTGATGATGGAATATATGTGCTCCTCAAAGAGGTGCTAGACAACTCCATTGATGAACACATGATGGGTTATGGCAAAACAATTGAAGTAAAAATAGAAGGCGAAAAAGTATTGGTACGTGACTATGGCCGCGGTGTGCCACTAGGAAAGGTGAAGGATGTAGCCTCCAAAATGAACACAGGTGCAAAATATGACTCTAAAGCTTTTAAAAAATCTGTAGGACTAAATGGCGTAGGTATTAAAGCAGTTAATGCATTATCATCAGATTTCTTTATTGAAAGTTATCGAGAAAAGAAAGCTAAAAATGTTACCTTTCAACAAGGTCAAACAATTAGTGAATCCGATTTAGATACTTCCTCTCAAGAGAATGGTACTTTGGTGCAATTTGTACCAGATAAATCCATTTTTGGTGAATATCAATATAAAGAAGAACATATAGAACCTTTACTTAAGAACTATGTTTTTTTAAATACTGGTCTAGTAATTTCCTTTAATGATAAGAAGTATTTTTCAAAGAACGGTTTAGAGGATTTATTAAATGAAAACTTAACTGATGAAGTTCTCTATCCAATTATTCATCTGCATGGAGCTGACATAGAAGTTGCTATTACTCACACAAACCAATATGGAGAAGAGTATTATTCTTTTGTCAACGGTCAACACACTACACAAGGAGGAACTCACCTAACAGCCTTTAGAGAAGCTGCTGCTCGTGTTATTCGTGAGTTCTATAATAAGAACTTCGAATTCTCAGATATTCGTAGCGGTATGGTTGCTGCTATAAGCATTAAGGTAGAAGAGCCTGTATTTGAATCGCAAACTAAAACAAAGTTAGGTTCAAAAGAGATAGGCCCTAATGGAGTAACAGTTAACAAGTTTATTGGTGATTTCTTAAAAAAAGAACTTGACAACTTTCTTCATAAGAATCCTCAGACAGCCGAAGCTTTGCAAAAAAAGATTCTAGATTCTGAAAAGGAACGCAAAGCCATTGCAGGAGTTACAAAACTTGCCCGCGAACGTGCGAAAAAGCAAATCTGCATAACAAGAAACTCCGTGACTGCAGGATTCATTACAATGACAACAAAGGGGACAATTTAGACGAGACATCCATATTCATTACAGAAGGTGACTCTGCTAGTGGCTCCATAACTAAGAGTAGAAACCCGAACCTTCAGGCAGTATTTAGTCTTAGGGGTAAACCACTTAATTGTTTTGGTTTAACAAAAAAAGTGGTTTATGAGAACGAAGAGTTCAATCTTTTACAAGCCGCTCTAAACATTGAAGACGGGATGGATGGATTGCGCTATAATAAAGTTATTATTGCAACTGACGCAGATACGGATGGTATGCACATTAGGTTATTGTTACTCACCTTCTTTTTACAATTCTTTCCCGATCTGGTTAAGAAGAATCATGTTTTCATTCTTCAAACACCTTTATTTAGGGTGAGAAATAAGAAGAAAACAATCTATTGTTACAATGAAGATGAACGTTTAGCAGCAATCAATGAACTCGGTCCTAATCCTGAAATTACACGATTTAAAGGTTTAGGAGAAATATCTCCTGACGAATTTGTACATTTTATAGGTAAGGATATACGTCTTGATAAAGTTACGATGCGCAAAGAAGACTTACTGAAAGAATTGTTAGAGTTTTACATGGGTAAAAACACCATGGAACGACAAAACTTTATTATCGATAATTTGGTAGTTCTTGACGAAGAGGCTTAAACAAGATGATACTCCAAAAATAAATTGAAAAAAGTTCTGTTCTCCCTAGTTTTAATTAAATAAGAATATCACAATAGCTTGGATTAGTAAGGATTGTCATAAATAAAAAATTATATGGAACAAATAGATGAAAACCTGAAGTCATCACAATCTTTCTCTGAGACTACTGTTAAACGAATAGCACTGTTCCCTGGCACTTTTGATCCCTTTACAATTGGTCATGAATCATTAGTGAAAAGAGGATTAAGTTTGATGGACCAAATTGTGGTAGCAATTGGAGTAAACGAATCAAAAAAGTCTTATTTCAGTCTCGAAAAACGCAAAAGAATGATTCAAGAACTTTATGCTAACAATCCACGAATAAAGGTTGAAAGTTATCACATACTCACTACAGATTTTGCAAAAGAAATTGGGGCAAACTACATCCTAAGGGGTATTAGATCTGTAAATGATTTTGAATATGAAAAATCAATTGCTGATATGAATAGAACTATTTCCCAAATTGAAACGTTTGTATTATTCACAGAGCCATCACTCACACACATCAGTTCAACCCTTGTTCGCGAATTGATGCAATATGGACATGATGTGAGTGACTTTATACCCAAAGGAATTAAGTTATAAAAGTGAAGATTTGAGATATTTATTATCAATTTTAAATCTCCTTTTCTTTTCTAAAAACAACACTATGCGAAATAGATTTTATACTACTATTCTCTTATTATTTGTTTTATTCTCAGCTCAGTCTCAGTTAAGACTCAGTCCTGATGGAATTAAGTTAGATCGAACAATCCGTTTGATAAATGATTTGTATGTTGACGATGTAAACACCGAGGAGATAACCGAAGCAGCCATTCGAGGTATGCTTGAAGAACTTGACCCCCACTCTTCTTATTTAAATAAAGAAGAAGTTCGTCAAATGAATGAGCCACTACAGGGCAACTTTGATGGCATAGGAATATCTTTTAATATGCTTACCGACACTGTTTATGTTATGGAAGTAATTTCGGGTGGACCTTCTCAAAAAGTAGGGCTTATGCCAGGCGATAAACTCATTTATGTGAATGATACATTAATTGCTGGACAGAAAATGTCTACTCGAGATATTATTTCTAAACTTAGGGGTGAGAAAGGAACATCGGTAACTGTAAAAGTTTTACGCAAGGGTGTTCCAGGGTTAACAGAATACAGAATAATTCGTGATAAAATACCAATATATAGCATAGATGCTACATATATGGTGAACAAAGAAACAGGCTATATCCGCTTAAGTCGATTTGGCGTTACTTCATCAAAAGAGTTTCATGAATCATTGGTAAAATTGAAATCTAAAGGTATGACCAACTTAATTGTTGATCTTACAGGAAATGGAGGTGGCATTTTAAGTACTTCTACAGATATAACCGATGAGTTTTTGGAGAGCGGGAAACTAATGGTCTATACAGAAGGAAAAAACCAACCCAAGATGACCATTAACTCCACATCAAAAGGAGAATTTCAAAAAGGAAAGTTAGTTATATTGGTTAATGAAGGATCAGCATCGGCAAGTGAAATTGTTTCGGGTGCTGTTCAAGATTGGGATCGTGGCGTTGTTGTAGGGCGACGAACTTTTGGAAAGGGATTGGTGCAACGTCAACTTCCATTAACAGACGGGACCATGATTAGATTGACTGTTGCCCGCTATTTCACGCCCACAGGAAGAGGAATCCAAAAACCATATAACGAAGGAGAGAAAGAGGCGTATAACCTTGATTTTGTAAATAGATTCAACCACGGGGAAATGATTACTGCAGATAGTATACAGTTTCCCGACTCACTCAAATTTGCAACCCTTGTAAATAAACGCACCGTTTATGGTGGCGGTGGAATTATGCCAGATGTTTTTGTTCCAATTGATACCAGTGTTGTTTCACCTCTCCATCGTGAGTTAATAGCAAAAGGGATATTGAATAGAATTACTATACAAGAAGTAGATAATAACCGCAAGCAACTATTACAAACCTATCCTAATATTTCCAGTTTTAAGAAAGGCTTCACAATTTCTCCTTCGATTGTAGACAAAATCAAAAGCATTGCAGAGAAAGATGAAATAGAGTGGAGCGATAAAGATTTCAATAAATCTCAAAAGCTTATTTTCACACAAATGAAAGCACTAATTGCCCGAGATTTATATGACTCATCTGCATTTTTCAGGATAATAAATGATGTTGATGATATATTCCAAAAAGGGATGGAGGTTATTGACAATGACACTCAATATAACTCTCTATTATCTGGTGATAGTTAGAAGAAAGATATTTGTAAACCTATATATTAAAAGACCTCAAAATATGAACTTCAATCTCACACAACTTAAGGTATCTGAAAATACATCTGTAAACTTAAAGGATTTTTCTACTGATGAATCAGGTGGGTTTGATAAGAAATCTGCCAAGGGTGAAATCAAAAGTAACATAAAGGATTTAAAAAAGATTCAACGTGTCTTTTATGCAGATGATAGATTCTCATTGCTTATTGTCTTGCAAGCATCAGATACAGCTGGCAAGGATGGCGTAATACGTCATGTGATGTCTGGAATCAACCCTCAAGGATGTCGTGTACACAGTTTCAAAACTCCTTCTAAAGAAGAGTTGGATCACGATTATCTTTGGCGTCACTATAAAGTATTACCTGAGAGACGGATGATTGAAATATTCAATCGTTCACACTACGAAAATGTATTGGTGACAAAGGTCAATCCAAGCTTCTTATTAAATGAAAATTTACCCAGAATTGATTCTGTTGATAAAGTTGATGGAGAGTTTTGGCAAAACCGTTACGAACAAATAAATAATTTTGAGAAACATCTTTATCAAAACGGTACTCACATACTGAAATTCTTTTTACACATCTCTAAAGATGAGCAAAAGGAACGCTTACTTTCACGGTTAGATAATCCCGATAAGAATTGGAAGTTTAATACGGCTGATTTGAGTGCTCGGGAGCAATGGACCCAATATCAAAAAGCATATGAAGAGATGCTTGAAAACACTTCACGAGAGTACGCTCCTTGGTATGTAATTCCAGCCGATAAAAAATTCTTTGCACGGGTTGCTGTTGGAAATATCATTTTAAATAAACTACAATCGCTCAACTTAAGGTACCCAGCAGGCGAATCAGATAATATTTTAACGAAAGCCAGAGAACAACTGTTAGGAGAAGAGTAAGGATTATTAAGTTCAAAGCTTTTCATTACTTCGATGTAGAAGATTTATTTTTTTGTTTATTGCGTAAGGAGTTATCTATCGTTATTATCAAAAAGTAAACACTAAAAATAGAACCAATGGTTATGCAAGTCCACAAAAAGGAGCCTGTAAACAATGCCTCTTTCCCACCTTGCAAAAAGAAATAGCCTCCAGTTATAAGCAAAACAAGATACATCAACCCAAAAACATTTCTCAAATCAACCAATGAGTTATCTTTCTGTTTGCTTAGCTTGGGCTTAGCCCTTGAGAATGCTTGCTCTGTTTCAATTTGATGCATTATTCTGTAAGATAAGTTCTCAGTTGGTTCTTTCTTTACCGATTCCATCATCGACTTTATCCACAAGTCATCTTTATTTTTATTCATATTGTCGTCATTCATATCATCTCCTCTTTATCAAGTTCTGGATAATTTTTAGTCATCAACTCCTTAAACATTTTTCGTGCCCTAAAGAGCATAACTTTCACATTTGAAATGTTCAAACCTGTAATTTCAGCAACCTCTTTCACCGAGTTATCTTCAAGATAAAACAAGCTTAACATAAGTCCATAACCATTCGGCATTTTGCTCAACACATGAGATACAATCTCACTGGTTTCGTTGATCTCTATCTGGTTGCCCGTGTTTAGGTCTGATGAAAAATCAACAGCTACACTTTCCACCTCATCGTCAATCACCCACATCTTTGCTTTTGTGTGCGTTACTGCAGTATTGAAAACAATCCGATAGAACCAAGTAGAGAATTTGCTTTCGAGCCGAAAAGTGTGCAAGTTCTTATAGGCTTTCACAAAGCTCTCCTGCACCACATCTTCAGCATCTTGCATATTTTTACATATTCGATAGGCAATATTAATAGCCATTCCCTGATACGTATTTACAAAATATGCAAAAGCCGAGGTGTTGCCAGAAAGTATTTTTTCTACATACACTCTTTCTTTCATTGTATCAGTTATTCAGCGTCGTCTTCTAAATAGCTATCCGAATTGAGGTCACTATCATCTTTCACGTTTTTAGTAATTAAGAAGAATGCGGTATAGCCTATTCCTAAGAAAAAAACTGTAGATGCTATAACAAATAAGAAAGGATTGTCTTCTCCTATTATTAAATAGTTAGTACCTAAAAAACCTACAATGATTCCAATGCCCAATGCAATTAAAATAATACCATTGCGTAGTGATCTGTATCTATTGGGAGTACTCTTCTGCTTTATTTGATTGGGTGGAATGATTCCTTGCTGAATCAAGCTCATTCGTTCTTTGTGTGTAGAATTGATTTTCTTAAATATAAGCACCAATGCAGTAATAAGTGGTAATGCAAATATTGAAACAACAGCAACAATTGCTATTATGCTCTCCATAAATTCCATTATTGTAATTTTTAAAGGGTAAATAATTTTGTTTTCATATATAGGACAATGCTACGAACAAAAAGGTTACAACAAATGGATTCTGTTTTGAAAAGTTTATTGCAACACTATAATATTCTCTTCGCAAATGGTTATTTTATCCAGTCCAAACTCCGTAACAAAGTATGTATTTTCGATTCCCACAGCACCAATGCCAGGCAAAACAAACTTAGGCTCGAAAGCAATCGCCATATTCTTTTTCAATATCTCTCTTGAACGAGGCGCAAGCACTGGAGGTTCGTTTATTTCCAATCCTACACCATGACCCACAAACCTTGCTTGTTGTGTAGTGCCCATAAAATACTTTTCCATTTTGTTGTCTATTACCATTTCCATCGTTCTTTCATAAACATCAGAACAGGCAACTCCCTCTTTGGCGAATCCTATAATTTCATTATGTATATCAATAGATAACTGATGAGCATGTTGTGCCTCTTCGGGAATTTCACCTACTGAAAAAGTGCGTGTCATATCGTCCAAGTAAGGGGTGTAGTTGCCCGCCATATCAATCATAATGGTAGTTCCCTGTTTCAATGTTTTATTGGCAGAGCCAAGCGGTAAAAGCGGGTCGATACCTTTTCCACCCAATGCAAAATCGAATGGAGAGGACACTTGTGCATTATCACCGGCTAACAAACTTCCCATATAAATATCCATGTTCCCACCAAATGTTCGAAATGAACCAATAGACCCTTCCTTTCGCATAATATACTCAATCTCTATTTGAAGTTCGAGGTCGGTCATACCATGACGGTATAAACTAGGAATCTGTTTATACACATTGGAGTGACTAATGGCTGATTTGCGTATTTGTGCCAATTCATCATCCGACTTCACACTGCGTATTTCTCGCATAAACCCGGAAATATTTTTCAGCTCAGGCATATTCAAAGCTTTTTGAAAACGCATCACTACATTGAATGGTAATACATCCTTCTCAAGCAATATTCTTTTGGGGGTTGCAATGTTATGTTTTTTCAATAGATCAGGCAATTGTTCAGGTTTTCTGATATACTCCACATTATCCCCGTCTATGTTCACAGGTCTTTTCACAAAAAGCAATGGCTCTTTGTCTGGCATGATATACATATAGCCATCAAATATCTGTCCGTTCAGATAGTACAGGTTTACGGGTGTTGAAACAATGCATGCATCTGCTTTTTGATGCACAATATGTTGTTGAATTTGTTGTATTCTCTTTTCTATATCTTTTCTGGATACTAAGGTCATAGTTTTTATTTTGATTGTTTTCCAGCAGCAGACACGAGTAGCAAACTCGCACCAGCGATTCTAATTTGTTGATTACACGATACAAAAATAAGCAATCTTTGTCGTAATTGTGAAACTGTTGGAGGAATGAAGTGTGCTATGGAGGGTAAAACAGGCAAAAAAGCTATAAATTTAAAAACTTTATATGCTTATCGTCGTGAAAAAGATGTTATGTGACACTTTGCCAATATACTCGTTTTTTTACTTGCCTTCTGTCCAAATATCCCAAGCAGCCAATGCTTGCAATTCCAACATTTCGGCTCCATTCTTTATGGTTGACCCCATTTGTTGTCCTCTTTTGAGAAAAGTGGTTACTGAAGGATTATATACGAGGTCGTACAAAAGATGTTGTGGAGTGAGAGCCGAATAAGGTATGTTGGGACAATCATCAACGTTGGGGAATGTTCCCAAGGGAGTTGTGTTAATAATAATTTTGTTGTCTGAGAGTATTTCAGGTGTTAGTGCATCGTATGTCAGTGCGCCTTTTTTGGGAGTACGTGACACATAAGTCCAAGCAATGCCCAGCGATTCCAATGCTTTGCAAACAGCTTTTGATGCACCTCCCGTGCCGAGGACCAAAGCCCGATTGTGAAGATTTGGTACAATGAGCGGTTGAATAGATTTTTTAAAACCAATATAATCGGTGTTATATCCTTTCAACTTATAACCATAAGTATCGGTAAAGGTGCGCTCTATTTTTATTACATTTACTGCGCCAATTTCTTTCGCAACAGGCGAAATATCATCCAGAAAAGTAATGACTGCTTCTTTATAAGGTATGGTTACATTCAGTCCTTTTAAGTGAGGATTAAAAACAAGAATTCTGCGCAGATCAAAAATGTGTTCTATCTCAAAATTTAGATACTCTGCATCAATGTTCTCGTCTTTGAATTTTTCGTTGAAGAACTTCGAAGAGAAAGAGTGTTGCAAAGGATAACCAATCAAACCATACATTTTCATATCACACCGTTGGTTTTTTTGCTAAATAAATAGTGCAAACACCCAGTGTGAGTGTCCAACTCTCCACTGTTTCAAAACCACATTTCTTTAAAATACTCACCATCTCTTTCCCCTGAGGAAATGCTTTGATTGATGCAGGTAAATAGTCATATGCCCTTTTATCTTTGGATAACAATCGAGTAATAAATGGGATAAAACTATGGGAGTAGATATTATAAAAAAACTTGAAGGGTTGATACGTTGGTGTTGTCAGTTCAAGAAACATAAAAACACCACCTGGATTTAAAACCCGCACTATCTCTCGAAAACATTTATCGATATCCTCAAAGTTGCGCACCCCAAATGATGCTATGGCAGCATCGAAACTTTCGTCGTTAAAGCTCATAGAAGCACAATCTTGGTGTTCAAATGAAATAACA
>JAQVZQ010000187.1 GCA_028708095.1 Dysgonamonadaceae bacterium | reverse complement strand
CAAATCAGCCATCACTTTTTGATTAAGGGGGGCTTGGAAATAAAAACACACCTCTCATTCACCTATTCATCGGTGATTGAGAGATGCGTTATGCCCTTTTCTAACTTTTAGCGGACACCAATAATTGCAGAACAAGATAGACTATTTATTGAAAACCGAAAAAATGTCATCAGAAAGAAAATGAAAGAAGCTGATTTAACTCAAGAGAACTTAGCTTCAATTTTAGGGCACAAAAGCATAACTCATATGTCAGAACTTATGAATGGGATTAAGCCATTCACGCTGAGAGATTTGATTATTATAAACAGACTGTTTAATATAGATATGGACATACTAATACCTCGATTTCTTTCATCAAAAGACCAAGTAGAAGTAAAAGAGGCTTTAGAGAAATTGGATAAACCAGGAGTGAGATTATCATGCGACGACTTAGTTCTATGCTAAAAGAACAGCAATGATTGATAAATAAAGGTGGATATAAATTAACATCTAAACTTAACTAATGCATTTTCATCATAAAAGAGTTTGGATTTTCTGATCGTTGCATATAAGATTGAGGTGTTTGATGTAACAGAGCGTATAACAGGCTTATAAGCATTAGAGGCACAATAAATTGCGCCTCTAATGTTAAATCATTCAAGTGTGAATGTTATATTACTACCCTATTACTATGTATTCATTCCACCACAAACATGTATCACTTGTCCGCTAACATATGACGATAGGTCGGATGCCAAAAACAGTGCAGCATTTGCTACATCTTCGGGTGTTCCACCACGACGTAATGGAATTTGCTTAGCCCATTGTTCACGCACCTCTTCAGACAATGCGCCTGTCATATCGGTAATAATAAATCCAGGAGCAATTGCATTAACACGAATTCCGCGAGAACCAATTTCTTTTGCTATTGATTTTGTCAAACCAATCATTCCTGCTTTAGATGCAGAATAGTTTGCTTGTCCAGCATTGCCCGAAACACCAACAACAGAACTCATGTTGATCATGCTTCCGCTTTTTTGGCGCATCATAATGGGAGTGAGGGCATGGGTAAAATTAAATGCAGACTTCAAGTTTACATTAATCACCATATCCCATTGTTGTTCGCTCATGCGCATCATTAAACCATCTCGGGTGATGCCAGCATTGTTAACGAGCACATCAATTACTCCAAAATCTTCTTTTATTTGGTCTACAACTTTATGTGTATCGTCAAAATCAGCTGCATTTGATGCATATCCTTTTACTTTAACGCCCAAGGCAGCGATTTCTTTTTCAGTTGCTGCTACATTCTCGTCAAGAGAAAGATCAGTAAACGCAATATTTGCACCTTCTTGCGCAAAACGCAAAGCAATAGCTTTTCCAATACCTCTTGCTGCACCAGTGATCAGTGCTGTTTTCCCTTCTAATAATTTCATTCTTTCTGTTTTAATTATATTAGTTCTGAAAAATATATTTATTTCTTTTTAATCCCAATAAAAATTAAATTAGCGATTGTATCGCGATCAATCGAATCTCCTGGATTTCCTGTCATTACGCCTCTTATATAGGGTACTTCAAGACCTTTGAGTGCATAATGAAGAATGCGAGCTGTTTTCAGACTGTCTGCCAAATCAAACTCATCAGACTCGAGACCTTCATCTAAAATCATTTTTAAGAAACTGATTTCTTTTTTATCGAAAGTTTTTCTCACATTCTCAACCCTGAATATATCGCGAAAGAAATCGCCTCTGAGTGTTCCGTTGCGTGTAACAACTTCTTTAATAACTTCTAAACGTGTAACGAAGTAAAGCAGCAACTTGTTACTGGCTGTTTCCTCTTTACCTAAAGCCTCATCCAGTTGCACATAAAGGGTTTCAAGTTCAGATGCAATGGCTGCATCATAAATCTCCTTTTTATTACTAAAGTAGGTGTACAACGTACGACGACCTTTTTGAGAAGCCTCAGCAATATCATTCATAGTTGTATTGTCAAAGCCGTATTTAGCAAAAAGTTCTCTGGCTTTTTCAATCAACAACGTTCTTGTTTTAATTGATGTCATAATTGCACATTTAGATAACTAATGTGCAAATCTAAGTATAAATTTTCAAACTATGCATTTAAAAATAGTGAAAAGAGAGACACAATCTTAGTGTTAATGCGTCAAATAAGATTTGGGGACAATAAAATGGATTATATATTGCTTCATTAATTTAAAGATTAACTATTCATCCACAAATGTTTTGTGATAACTTGATATTTAAAACTAAATAATCAAAGAGTCAACTCCGAAAACCCTCAAGTGTTGATTATTAGTCTTTTTCTGCCCTTTGTCCCTGAAGGGAAAAGCCGAATAATCAACACTCTGCTAAAGTCCCCTTGGGGATTTAGGGGTGAGAATGAGTGAAATTGACTTTTCAGTGTAGACTCATCAAATAAATGTCCATCATAGAGAACAATTTTATTTTACCCGAAAATGAAACTCCTCATCAATGGTACAATGTTGCAGCATAAATGATTAATGAGTCACAACCTTACATTAATACTGAGATCAAAGTACTCATAAAGTCAGAAGATTTCTACTCGTTCTGTTCAAAGCAGTTATCATGACATAAACCAAATGAAGCCAATGTTGGATTGACATACCTAAGGAAGTATGCGAACAATATAAAATATATCACCCCACTCCACTTGTACACGATTGATAAATAAACATACGATTACTGAGGAAACTATTTCAAAATCAAGGGATATTGGGTAGACTTTTAAATAATCTTTGCAAAAATGAACATTTAAGTGAGAAAACAGTTTATAATATAGATAGATATATTTGGTAGTTTGAAAATAATTTCTTACTTTTGATATGTAATTAGATGGAAGAATTTGCCGCATTGGTCGATTGGGAAACTCATCAATTACATCTAAGAAACGAGTTAAGTTTTTGCTTCTAATGGCGGGTCGCGTCCTTCGGGATATGCATTTATTTGCACAGCGAATTACAGAGGTTGCGAAGCACTCAAATCCTGACTACAGGAGTTTCGTCTTATTCCACTGATGCGGCTTTAATATAAAAAAGCAGATTTGCAATTAATTAAAATTTGATGCAGTCTGCTTTTTTTCATTTTACTTCCACAAAGCAACCCAGAAACATGAAAAAGTATTGGGAAATATTCCTGGTTTTTTTTAAAATTGGAGCTTTCACTTTTGGTGGTGGATATGCTATGTTACCACTCATTCAAAGTGCGGTTGTAGATAAAAAAAAATGGCTGGGTGACAAAGAGTTTATCGACATGCTTGCAATTGCACAATCAATGCCCGGACCGATTGCTCTTAACACAGCCATATTTGTTGGCAACAAACGCAAAGGTGTGAAAGGCAGCATCTTTTCAAGTCTTGGTATCATTCTTCCTTCTTTTATAACTATTCTACTGTTAGTTATTGTATTTACTCAATTTCGTGATAACACGGTTGTCGAATCAGTATTTAAAGGGATAAGGCCCGCCGTGGTAGCGCTCATATTTGCACCTCTACTGAGGATGGGTAAAAATGCAGATATTACATGGAATACCATTTGGATTCCAATTGCTGTTGCATTGATTGTGGGCTTACTTCACATATCACCTGTTGTAATAATTATTCTTGCAATAACATTAGGCATATTATACCATAGAATAATCAAAAAAATAATCAACAGATAATATGGCATTAGCTCAACTATACCTTTCGATGTTTTTGGCATTTTTCAAGATTGGACTATTCGGCTTCGGTGGAGGATATGCCATGTTGCCACTAATTCAGCAAGAAGTAGTGTTTGATAATAAATGGATAACAGTAAGCGAATTCACCGATATTGTTGCTATTTCGCAAACAACACCAGGGCCCATATCTTTCAACTCTGCCACATTCATTGGTTACAAAGCAACTAACACTTCTGGACACGGCACATTAGCCAGCATTTTGGGTGCAGCAATCTGTACGTTTGCCGTTAGTTTACCATCATTCGGGATTATGACATTGGTGGTTACATTCTTTTTTAAGTTCAAAGAAAATAGATATGTACTTGCAGCATTGTATGGAATAAAACCAGCAGTCATTGGATTAATTGCTGCTGCAGGTATCATGTTGATAAATGGCTTCAACTTTATAGATTACAAAAGCTGGCTTATTTTTAGTGTTGTTTTTTTGGCCTCAATAAAAAGAATAGATCCTATATTGCTTATTGCTATAGCTGGATTGGCAGGATTTATTCTTTATTGATAATTTTAGTACATAACAAAAATTATTTACCGATATGATTGTTTGATTTGCAAAATATAAAATGATGAAATATACGTAAAGTATACTCGAAGATAAGTTGAAATCGAATGAAAATATTTTTTAGGTGACGGATTAGACGTTTAACTGTTGAAAATTGAATCCGTCACTTAAAAAATATTTTAGAATGAGAAAAAGGGAGATAAATGACCTTAATTGGAAAAAACAAGTGGAAAACAATGCATCCGATAGCAAGAAAAGAGTTTTAGAGCATGAATTGCCAAATAAATTGAAGAAAATGGTGATTGCAAGACAAAAATAAGCGTATTTTTGCTTAGAAAGTGAGTTTCATCTGTAACAAAACATTTTCGAAACGACGGAAACGATTTTCAACAGTTGATTTTCATTTCCGTCGCCTAAAAAATATTTTGATAAAATGCAAGTCGTCGAACTCCGCCGATATAGGCACTGCCGCACGATTGTATCGTGTGGTATTTTATAGCTTTACCAATAACCAGGCGAAAGATTCGTGCGGTAGCAAGGAGAGAAAAACAAAAAACTTCCAGAAAATAATTCTGGAAGTTTTCTATAATAAAACAAAATCTAATCTTTCCTTCCTCCGCCACCACGTAAGAGAGCTACCAATAAAAGTATGAACACTAACCCAACCACTACCCAAAACCAAATCTGTGTGTAAAATGCACTACCATTGGTATTAATGTTTACATCTAAACTTGGAGTTTCATCTTGCGCAAACGCAATTGCGGTAGTTAGAAAACCTAATACCAATAAACTAATAGACTTATAAAAACTTGATAAACGCTTCATAATTTCATTTTTAATATAAACAATAGAAATAAATATCTTTATATTAGAACATGAAAAAAGAACAAAGGTTCAGAGCTGTCTTATTTTTCTATGTTTATTCTAAATTTATTGAAGTGCGATTTTTTAAAATAAAACTACTCCTAAATAAAATCTTATTTATTTTCTTTCTTAGTTGTTTTAGATGCCGTTTTAGTTTTTGCTGTTGTCTTTTTCTCCGATTTAGCTTTTGTTTTTGGTTTCGCTTTAGTTTTACCCCTAGTTTTTGGACCTGCAGCATCTGTATCACTGATTATTTTTCTTACATCTTCCAGTGATAGCTCTTCAGGCTTCAAGGTTTTAGGTATCTTGTAATTCTTTTTCTTAAATGCAATATAAGGTCCGTAACGTCCATGCTGAACAATTAAACCAGGCTCTTCTTCAAAGGTTTGAATAATTCTCTCTTTATCTTTTTTAATTTTCTCTTCAATTACTACAATTGCTTCATCTTCTTTTACTTTATATGGATCTAACTCTTTGGGTAAAGAATAAAACTTACCATCGTGTTTGATATATGGGCCAAAGCGACCAACGGATGCAATCATCTCTTTCTCTTTATACTCTCCCACTGTTCGAGGCAAATCAAATAGCTTCAATGTCTCTTCAAGGGTAATTGTTTCAATTGATTTATCTTTTGGAAGTGACGAAAATAATGGTTTTTCTTCCTCATCTTTTTCACCAATCTGAGCCAACGGTCCATAACGTCCTATTTTAACTGAAACCTTTCTGCCTGATTTTGGATCAGTTCCCAAAACACGCTCACCAGCTCTATGTTCAGTTTTCATATTGATGACTTCTTCCACCTTTGGATGAAACACATCGTAGAACTCTTCAATCAGTTTTTTCCATTCAACTTTGCCTTCAGCTACTTTATCAAAGCTCTTTTCAACTTTGGCCGTAAAGTTATAATCGAGGATAGAAGCAAAATATTCGACCAGAAAGTCGTTTACAACAATTCCTGTGTCTGTTGGTATCAACTTATTTTTATCTGCGCCCGCAATCTCCTTCTTGTTGCTATCTTTTATTTTTTTGTTGACAAGGGTGATAATATTATATGTTCTTTCAACACCTTCAACATTTCCTTTTTCGATGTATCCTCTGTTTTGAATGGTGGAAATTGTGGGAGCATATGTTGATGGTCGTCCAATGCCCAACTCCTCCAACTTGCGAACCAACATGGCTTCCGTATATCTCGGTGGTTTCAAAGTAAAACGTTCTGTTGCAGTTGTTTCATGCATAATCAACGTTTCACCCTCTTTGATAGGAGGCAGCAAACCAGCATCATTTTCAGTGTTTTCATCATCCGTTCCCTCAAGATATACACGTAAAAAACCATCAAATTTAATTACTTCACCAGTAACACTAAATTTACCTTGTGCCTCAGAAGCACTTATATTTACGGTAGTACGTTCTAACTCTGCATCTGCCATTTGCGAAGCAATGGCTCTTTTCCAAATTAAGCTGTAAAGTTTTTTCTCTTGTGCAGTTCCTGCAACTTCATGAGCATTCATAAAGGTAGGACGAATTGCTTCGTGAGCTTCCTGTGCTCCTTTCGATTTGGTTGCGTACTTTCTTATTTTTATATATTTTTCTCCATAATGAGAATCTATTTCTGTTTTAGCAGCATTGATTGCCAACCCTGAAAGATTTACAGAATCGGTACGCATATAGGTAATCTTACCAGATTCATACAATCTTTGTGCAACCATCATGGTTTGTCCAACTGAAAAACCAAGTTTTCTCGAAGCTTCTTGTTGAAGAGTAGATGTTGTGAATGGTGCTGCTGGAGTTTTCTTTGTAGGGCGCATTGTAACATCATCTACTTTAAAAGCTGATATTTTCAATTCTTCCAGCAAGCTTAACACCTCTTCCTTCGATTTTAATCGCTTGTTAT
>JAQVZQ010000009.1 GCA_028708095.1 Dysgonamonadaceae bacterium | reverse complement strand
ATGGTGGAATTGTTGTTTTAGATGACACCACTATTTTCAACAAGGCTCTTTCTATTTTAGGACTGGAGGACTACCCTGTTTATAAAGAAAAAACTGAAGACACTGAGGTAGAGTAGCAATTTTATTAAAAAAGATAGCAATTACTTTGGTTTGTTTGAATAACAAACCAAAGTATAATAAAATGTAGGAGTAGACTATTGTATTATGCTTTCTTTTTTATGCATTTACTGAATTTTTAAGACTAACCCTTTTTAATACGTATACTTTAATATGAAAGACAAAGACAAGAAAAAGGACAAAGACAAATTGGTTACGGTAGCAATTCACACATTTCAAAAGGCTCAGATATTAAAAAACATACTTGAATCTGAAGGAATTGACACCTATATCCATAATGTGAATTTGCTCCAACCTATGATATCTGCGGGGGTAAGAGTGAGAATTAATGAAATAGACCTTCCTCGTGCATTAGATATCATTGAAAACATTAAGTTTGATGATAGCGAAATCGGAAAAGTTGAGACCAAAAAAATAAAGAATGAAATATTGGTTCCTGTTGACTTTTCCGAATTTACATTAAGAACTTGTGAATTTGCGTTTTGGCTTGCAAAAGAGGTTAATTGTAATGTTAAATTGATGCATGTTTACTTCTCATCATTTTATCCTACAAGTATACCATTTGGTGATACATTTACAGCTCAACCTACAGTTGGAGGAATGTACAAAGACGTTCATGAAAGTGTAGAGAGAGATATGAAAGATTTAGTGAGTAAGCTAAATAATAAAATTGCAGATGGTATTATTCCCGATATTGATTACTCATACACATTAAGAGAAGGATTACCTGAAGAAGAAGTGGTGAGTTACTCAAAAAAAGTTCGACCACATGCAATAGTGATGGGAACTCGTGGGAGCAATAAAAAAGAACAAGACCTTATTGGAAGTGTTACCGCAGAAGTTATAGATGGATGTAAAACTCCTATTTTCGCTATTCCTGAAAATTCTGACTTGTGCAATATCTCATCTTTGAAAAATGTTGTTTTCCTCACTAATTTTCAAGAACGCGAATTTCTTGCCATTGCAACACTTATGGAATTTATAAAGGCTTATCCTATAAAAGTTTCATTTGTGCATGTTGCAAGAAAAGAAGATAAATGGAACGAGATGAAATTGACAGGACTAAATAATTACTTTAAAGAGCATTATCCTAATGTTCAAACCGACTATACGATTATTGATGGTAATGAAGGAATTCCTGAAGCGTTGGAAAAGTTTGTAAATGAAAACACCATAGACATGATATCGCTTTCAAGTTCACCACGTAATATTTTTGCTCGTATGTTTAATCCAGGTATTGCACGTCGGATGCTTTTTCATACCAATACACCAATGTTAGTTATAAAATCATCCTCGAATTGACTTATTAAAAAAATACAATAACTCAACAAGAGGTCAAGAACAAATATATATCATTTATTCTTGACCTCTTTTCATTTAAAAATTATTCATGTTGAGTTTTTATAAACTCTTCTGCTTTCTTCAAAGATTCCAATCTTCCAACATCTACCATCGAGCTATCATCTGCAAGATAAGCACGCACGTCAGTTTTGTTGCAAATAGAAAGATAGAAATTTATGATAGAAAACTTATCGCCAAACTCTTTCATGTATTGTATAGCTTCTCCTGACAAAACATGAATTCCAAAAAAAGCAAGTTTCTTATGCTTTAAAGGATTGAAATCCGATGAAGACTTAACCTCCCCGTTCTTTTCATTAATCCAACCTTTCAAATTATTGCTTTTATCAAAAAACAAATACCTTGATGTATCTCTATTATTCACCACTAATGTTGCCATAACCTTGTTCTTTAAGTGAGTCTCAAACACATGAGATATGTCAACATCAGAAAATATATCAGTGTTATGGATTAGTATAGACTCATCGTTATCAAAGAACCACGAAGCTTTTTTAATTGCTCCTCCTGTGTCTAACAGTTTAGCACGTTCATCAGAAGTTTCTATCCTTATACCAAAGTTGTCTTTCGATTCAAGGAATTGAATAATTTGATCTCCAAAATGATGAATATTTATAATTATTTCATCAAATCCATTCGCTTTTAATTTTTCAATAACATGTTCCAAAAGCGGTTTCCCCAAAACAGGAACCAATGCTTTAGGCATTGTGTCTGTAAGGGGCTTAAAACGACTGCCAAGACCCGCCGCAAAAATCATTGCTTTCATAAGTGATTTAGATATTTCTTTTCTTAAACTCTTGTTCTAAGTTTTGCTCTCTGTGAATAAGAGCAACCTTTACACCAAATTCTTTTGAAATATGCTCTGCAACTCTTTGCGATGCGTATACTGAACGATGCTGACCACCTGTACAGCCGAATGCAATCATTAGATGGGTGAAATTTCTCTCCATATAACGTTTTACGTGACTATCCACGAGCTTATAAATAGATTCCAAATATATAGCCATTTCTCCATCATTTTCTAAAAACTCGATAACAAGTTCGTCTAATCCTGTCACATTATTAAAACGTTCATACTTGCCAGGGTTATTAATTGCTCTACAATCAAAGACATACCCTCCACCGTTGCCCGAAGGGTCAGATGGAATTCCTTTTTTATAAGCAAAGCTAACAACTCGCACCTCCAAGTCATCTTTTCGTGTATCGGCAAATTGTTGTAAGTTAATCATCTCTTCCATCACCTTGCACAAATATGGATATTCGTGAAAACCTGAGTCTAAAATATCTCTCAAGTTGTTAAGGGCAAATGGAATACTTTGTATAAAATGAGGTTTCTTTTCGAAATAACCTCTGAAGCCATAAGCTCCTAACACTTGCAAAGTTCTGAAAAGAACAAAATGACGAAGTTGCTCTTTAAAATAATCTTTATCGATAGGATAATGCTTATTTAATGAATTGATATAGGTTTCAATCAGTTCGTTGCGAAGTTCTTCAGGGAAGTTTGCTTTGGCTTGCCACAAAAAAGAAGCCACATCGTAATAAACTGGTCCTTTTCTTCCTCCCTGAAAATCTATAAAGTAAGGTTCACCATTTACTAACATCACATTACGTGATTGAAAATCGCGATAAAGAAATGTGTCAGTTTTATCCTCAAGCAGTTTTTGTGTTAGTTTATCAAAATCGTTCTCCAATAAATTTTCTTGAAACTCCATGCCAGTAGTTTTAAGAAAATTGTATTTAAAGTAGTTTAAATCCCAATAAACCGATCGCTCATTAAACTCAGGCTGAGGATAGCACACTTCGAAATTTAAACCCTTTGTGGCTTCTACCTGAAAGTCTGCAAGCATACTTATGGTTTTGTGAAGCATCTCTTTCTCATCGTGACTAAAGACTCCTGTGGTGCGCCCTCCTTTAATAAAATCAAAAAGCACTTGATCGCCCAAGTCTTCTTGCAGATAGTAATGCATATCATTGGAAACTTTCGCCACTCTTGGAACATTCAACTTTTTTGAGTAAAAATGGTTGGCAAGTTGAATAAATGCATGGTTTTCTTCTTTCGATTGTCCATGCACACCTATTAAAGAGATATCACCTCCAATTAAACGATAGTATCTCCTATTTGATCCCGAAGAAGGTAGTGGCTCGATGGAAGTTGGTGCTTTTCCAATATGTTTTTTAAATAATGAGGTGAGTTGTTGCATTCTATTTTTTTTAATAAATAATTTGTGACTTTAGATTCTCAATTTGCTTTATATAATTCAAGGATTTATTATAACTGAGTTATATTTCTTTTAAATTAGAGAGATGAACTGTATAATTGTGGTGCTCAAGATGCTATATATATGTTTTAAGAGATTTCTTCTAAATCTCTCAACCACACAGAAGCTAGTACATCGCTTGGCATTCGCCAATCTCCTCGAGGAGATAAATTGATAGACCCAACCTTGGGACTGTCAGGCATACAAGAACGTTTGAATTGTTGAGAAAAGAATCGTTGGTAGAAAACCTTCAACCATTTTAGAATCTCTTCAGATGAATAATCTTTTTCAAAACATTGTTTAGCGATAAAGAAAATACGGCTGGGTGCATCTCCATATCTCAACATGCGATAGATAAAGAAATCGTGCAGTTCATATGGACCAACTACATGCTCGGTCTTTTGAGCAATCTTTCCTTCTCCATCAGCAGGCAATAATTCCGGACTAAATGGAGTATCGAGAATATCAAGCAACACTTCTTTTGTAGCTTCATCAGCTTCTTTATTAGCTATCCAACGCACCAATGAAGAGACCAACGTTTTGGGAACTCCTGCATTTACCGCATACATAGACATATGATCGCCATTATAAGTAGCCCAACCCAATGCTAATTCCGATAGATTTCCAGTACCCAATACCATCCCACCTATTTTATTGCCATAGTCCATTAAAATCTGTGTGCGTTCGCGTGCTTGACTATTTTCGAACGTGATGTCGTGTTTGCTTATATCATGATCGATATCTTTTAGGTGTTGTGTTACAGATTCAACAATAGATATTTCTTTTGTTGTAACTCCCGAAGCTTCCATCAGCAATAATGCATTCTGGTAGGTTCTATCTGTTGTGCCAAAACCAGGCATAGTAATGGCATGGATATTACTTCGAGGAATATTCAACAAATCGAAAGTCTTTATTGCTACCAATAATGCCAACGTGGAATCCAATCCTCCAGAAACACCCAATGTGATAACATCACTTCCAATGTGTTGCAATCGTTTTGCTAATCCATAACATTGAATATTGAATATATCTTCAAATGCATCCTCTGCATCAGGCACAAAAGGGTGAGGATTAAAATGACGAAACATTTTAGAGAAAGAAGATGGTGATTGCAGGTCACAAAAAACATGCACGCTATCCTTTTCTGAACGTGAGATAGAATTACTCTTTTTAATACGCTCGTTTCTCAAAGCCAGCACGTCAATATCAGTTGTTATTAATTCATTTTCTAATGAGAAACGTGTTGATTCTGCTAACAATGTTCCGTTTTCGGCAATGAAACATGCACCTGAAAAAACAAGATCGGTAGAGGACTCTCCGACACCCGCAGAAGCATAAACATATCCTGAATTACATCGACCTGATTGATTTAAAATAAGAGATTTACGGTAATTGTTTTTACCAACAATCTCATTACTCGCAGAAAGATTGAAAATAATGTCTGCACCCAGTCCCGACAAAGTTGACGATGGGGGAGAGGCTATCCATAAATCTTCACACACTTCTATCCCGAACTTAGCATATTCAGTTTCGAATATCATAGAAGAAGAAATCGGATAATCTCCAAATGGAGTTATAACCAATTCATCGAATAGATTTTTACCACTCTCAAACCACCTCTTTTCATAAAACTCATTGTAATTAGGGATTTCTTGTTTTGGAGCAAACCCCAATAAACCTTTCGACGAAATTGCGGCAGCAACATTATAAAGTCGATTGTTATGCACCAATGGAACACCTACTATGGTTATGATTGATGGCTTATCGTTCATAAACACAATTAGCTCCTTTAAAGACTCCATCGCTTTGAGTTGCAAGGCTGATTGGAAAAACAAATCTCCACACGAGTAAGCAGTAATGGCAAGCTCAGGGAAACAAAGGAACTGCACATTTTGTTTTACTGCGTCCTTTATGATATTTTTTATTTGAGAAACATTGTAATCGCAATCGGCAACTTTTAATTTAGGTGAAGCTGCCGCAACTCTTACAAATCCATATTCATTGATATTCATAGTTCGGGGATTTAGGTGTTGTCATTTCACAAATTTACGTGAAAAAGTCCACTTCACCAAGTGTGTATTCAAAAATGAAAGGCTTGTTCTTATACATTTTTTATTCGTAATAAATGACAGTGAACAGAAAAAAATTGCTTTTTACATGCAAGAAATGATTTTCAACAGTTGAAACTCAAATCCGCCGACTAAGAAATGCTTTTCGACAGTTGAAACTCAAATCCGTCACCCAAGAAATGATTTTCAACAGTTGAAATTCAAATCCGTCGCCTAAGAAACGATTTTCAACAGTTGAAACTTGAATCCGTCACCTAGAAAATGTTTTGGAGCAGATGAACGTCATATCTGACACCTAAGAAATGTTGCGCAGCGAAATAACGTTATCACATACAACGGATGGCTTGGAGCTTGTGTAAAAATAATAGACTGACATGAATAATGGTTGATTATTCATTTAAAAAATGGTAGACATGCAGATTGAATAAATTTCTGTAGGATACAGGGGTGTCACCAAGCTTGAAGGTAGCTAAAAATAGAAAATTTTAATCGACTCTCTAATGATAACAAGAGTATGAGGGTTTGTAAAAAAAGCAATTGGAGTTGTTTTAGCCATTAGGAACTCACAAGCAAGGTCTTTCGTGAGATACTATTTATATACCACTTGCATTTTATAGGTCCATTTATTAAAATAAATATTTTCAAATTTAGTCTCTACCTCTCCGCGTTGGAAGTCAACTGTTTCGCTTCTTGGATGTTTTTTCTCAGGATAAAAGTTGCCCGAATAATCATTGTTTACATAAAGCCTGTAGGAATCAATCCCAGAGATAAAGAACAGCTTTGAGAGCAAGTTGCTTGAATTTTCTGATCGTCCAAATGATACATCAATTGGAATCCAGCCAATTCCCTCAATATAATATTCCGCCCAATCGTGAAGATTCACCTCATTAGGATGCATCATCCATCCACTTTGCCAACGTGCTGGAACTCCCTTGTATCGGAGCATTGTGATTAGGAGCAGTGCCACTTGTCCACAATCTCCCTTTCTGTTTTCGATAACATATTCTGGAATGTTATTTATAGTAGAATATTCTAAAGCACTTGCCCAAGGATAATTTTCAACAATATGATTGTATATTGTTGAAACAATGCTGCTGGTTGTAGAGGCATCTTTAGTGATACTGTCGGTTAAATCCTTAATTGCATCAGTAAATTGAATATGTGGTTTTCTTTCACTCGTATAGTATTTGTAATCTATTGATTTACTATCTGATTTATTTTTGTCAAACTGATTAAAGTTGAACCACTCTCCTTGAGAAGTAAATTCAAACTCAACAGAGAAAACAGTAGCTTCATCTGCTTGAGCCTCTTTCTCCATATAGATGCTGGTGTGCACTGTTTTATCATTCGAGAGAATGTAATTCGTTTCTGATGCACTAATGAACTTTACGTTAGTTTGTCGAGAAATATCTTTGCGTGGATAAGGCAGCCAAGCGCGGATCACCTCACCATCCTTCACAACATTGGGCTTCACCGATAAAGTGTAAGACACAATCATTGTTTTAGGAGGGAGTGCGTAATTTAAACTCCCATTGTTTAAATCGACTTCTTGGAGAGCTTCCACTAACAAAGAATCTTTAGGAGTATCAGATGTAGGCTTTTGACTTGATGAGAAGCTTCTTGCATTTTCACTTATTCGAAATAAGTTTGCTGCCGCATTTCTGAAATATTTCTTTTGATTATCAATTATGCGATATTCTAATACCTTTTCTCTTTCCCAACGCTCTATTTGAGTCGATGATGGCTCAAAACCATGATTCTCTTTTATCCATAATGTAACATCGGAAATGTCTTTATTAAAATCTAAAGCAACCCTTTGAAGAGAATCTTTGGTAAACAACAACTTTTGCTTTTCATTGTCAGAAGTTTCTTCCAATGCAACTATTGAATCAATGAGTTTGTAAGCATTTGAGTAGTTTCCACTTTCAATTTCAGAGTCAATTTGACTTACTCCATTTTGATTTGAAATAGAGCATCCATAAAGTAAAAAACCAAACAAGATTAAAGCTATTGTTTTCAAAGGAATCAGTTTTTATATTTTCTGCGTCTTCATTAATTCGAATAACTTTGGGAATGCACTATTTAGTGAATGCAAAGAGTCCATCAGTAAATCTGCTCCAGAATCAAGGAGAATTTTATCTGGCATTGGCCCAGTATTTACTGCAATAGTAAAAATGTTGGCTTTATGTGCCGATTCAACTCCAAGAGGAGCATTCTCAATCACCAATGCTTGATTTGGTTTTAAATTGCCAGCTTTTTCCAATCCCATTAGGTAAGGCTCAGGATGGGGCTTCCCAATTTCCACATCAAACGCTGTAACCATATTTTCAAGAGTAAACACATTAGGTAAATCCCTATTCAGTCGTTCATAAAGGGAAGATTGCCCCGAACCAGTTACTAATATAGGTGTAAGTCCTTGTTCTTGTACAATTCGAACAGTCTCATTGATACCAGGAATTAGTTCTCCGGTATCAAATTCAAAAAACAACTCTGTTTTTCTCTTATACATCTCTTTTACCTCTTGTTCAGTTGCATCTCTGTTGAGATTTCTCTGAAACAGCAAATTAATTGCGAACTTTGCGGGACGACCTTCTTGAGCAAAAAACTCATTTGGTTCTGCTTTTATATTCCACTCTTTCATGGTTTGCTGCCACGACATTTCGTGTGCTGGCATCGAGTTATAAATCACCCCATCCATATCGAAAAGAACGGCACGGATATCTAAATCTTTGAACTTGTTTCTTTGAAGATAATCAATTATATTTTTAGTCATCATTTTATTGTTAATATCGATACAGCAAGAGACAGCAAATGCATCTCTAGCTTCGATAATTTATGGATTTCAAATCCTTATTAATTAATAAGTGCTTTGTATGAAAGGAGAAATCACTCCAATTAAACAAAACACTTTTTTATATTGTTTGCGTGCTTCTCTTAAACAAGAATCGCAAACTATCTTTTTTATTTTATGGCAGATTAGCGAAGAAAATACTTTTAAATCCTCTTCTTTAGTTCCTCTGTCTCTTTCTCAAAACCCGGCTTTTCTAACAAAGCAAACATATTATTTTTGTATGCTTCAACTCCTGGTTGATTAAATGGGTTAACCCCCAACAGATAGCCACTTATACCACATGCTTTTTCGAAGAAGTAAATCAATTGACCTATATAGTAAGGCGTTAGTTCTGGAATTTGAATAACAATGTTAGGAACTCCTCCATCTACGTGAGCAAGTCTGGTACCCAACTCAGCCATTTTATTCACTTCGTCAACTCGTTTACCTTGCAGGTAATTTAAACCATCCAAATCGGCGTCATCATGAGGAATTTCAATTTTTTCGTTAGGTTTATCTACCGATAAAATGGTTTCAAAAATTGTACGTTCGCCCTCTTGAATCCATTGTCCCATAGAGTGCAGGTCGGTAGTAAAATCCACAGCAGCATTGAAGATACCTTTATTGTCTTTACCCTCACTTTCGCCAAAAAGTTGTTTCCACCATTCAGCAAAGTAATGCAGCTTAGGATGGAAGTTGGCAAGTATCTCAATCTTTTTCCCTTTCTTATATAGTTCGTTTCGTGTAACTGCGTATATGGCTGAAAGATTATTTTTAAAAACGACATCTTTTCCTGTTTCCTTTTCCATTTCGGAGGCTCCAAGCAAAAGCATACGAATGTTTATACCTGCTACTGCAATGGGTAGAAGTCCCACAGGGGTCAGAACTGAGTATCTACCACCCACATTGTCAGGAATGACAAATGTTTTATATCCTTCTTTCGTTGCTAATGTGCGCAATGCACCTTTGCTGGCATCTGTTATGGCTACAATTCTGTTTCGAGACTCTTCTTTACCCACTTCGTTCTCTAACTTATCTTTAAGAATACGGAAAGATAAAGCAGGTTCAGTTGTTGTCCCCGATTTAGATATGTTGATGATGCCGAAGTTTTTACCGTCTAAATAGTCAACTAATTCGTGCAAGTAATCTTCACTTATATTGTTGCCGGCATACACAATTACGGGATCTTTTCTTTTGGTTTGCAACCAATCAAACGAGTTTGTAAGTGAATCAATAACAGCTTTTGCACCCAAGTAACTACCACCAATGCCAATCACAACCACTACATCGCAACGTGAACGCAAATGAATTGAGGTGGCTTCAATTTCCTCAATCACCTGTTCCGAAATGGAAGATGGTAGATCCACCCATCCCAAAAATTCGTTCCCCGCAAGTGTGCCTTCGTGCAATGCCACATTAGCCATGTTGGCAGCATCTGCCATTAAATTTACTTCATCTATGGTAACCCATGGGGCTACATCGTTGATATTTAATTTTAATTTTCCCATATTATATAAGATATTCAATTAATTTCTTTACACCAATACGAGGTGAAACATTGTTATACAATATATCATAAGCTACATCTACAATTGGAATCTCTATTTTAAATCTATCATTCATCTCTTTTATGCATTTTGTGGCATAATATCCTTCAGTTACCATTGCCATTTCCAATTGTGCTGTTCTTACAGAATACCCTTTACCAATCATTGTTCCCAATGTTCTATTTCTACTAAATTGAGAATAACCTGTCACCAACATATCTCCTAAATAGTGAGGCTCTAAAATATTTCGATCTAAGGGGACTATACCATGAATAAATCGTTCCATTTCTTTAGCACATGCTGTCATAAGAACAGCTTGAAAGTTATCACCATATTGTAAACCCATGCAAACACCAGACACAACTGCATAAATATTTTTGAGAACGGCCGAAAGTTCAATTCCAATAACATCTGTTGAGGTAGCTGATTTTAAAAATCGTGAAGATATTGCTTCAGCAAGCGTTTCAGCCTTTTCTATATCTTTGCAAGCAACGGTTAGAAATGATAACCTTTCCAGTGCAACCTCTTCTGCATGACAAGGTCCTGAAATTATGCCAATATTGTCCATCGAAAGCTTATAGTTGTAAGAGATATATTCTGATACAACCATATTGTCAAAGGGAATAATGCCTTTCACTGCCGATAAAACAAACTTGTCCTTAAAAGCACTTGTTTTAAGTTTCCTCATGTGTTGTTTCAAATAGGGTGAAGGAACGGCCACAATTATTGTGTCAGAATCCTTAACGATCCTTTCAATGTTAGAAGAGAAACTTATTTTAGCAAGATTAAATTTAACGTTAGATAAATAAGAAGGGTTATGTCCCAATTTATAAAACTCATCAATCACTTCATTCTTTCGAATGAACCAATTAAGATGGTCATTTTTCATCATCACTATTTTTGCAAGTGCTGTAGCCCAAGTGCCGCTACCGATAATTGCAATTTTTCCGGGTAGATTCATTTTATAATTTTATAATATAAACTCAGAAGGATGCATGATAATAATTACATTACGCTTCCCCCGTCCATGTTTTAACCTCTTCGAGTGATGGATTGTTTAGATTTAGTTTAAATTTTTTATTCAATCCGCACAATTCTTGATGAAATTTATTTGGATTTACATCTTTGATAGAGTCAACGGTGTTGTATCCAGCTTTCTGAATTACTGGTACCCACTCTTCATGTATTCCGATGGCTGTGTATTTCGCAACCTCATCTTTCTTAGCAGACTTTTCGGGTCGCATTTGCGGGAATAGTAATACTTCCTGAATAGAAGATTGTCCTGTGAGGTACATGGCCAAACGGTCCATGCCAATACCAAGACCTGAAGTAGGAGGCATTCCATATTCAAGTGCACGCAAGAAGTCATGGTCGATAAACATGGCTTCATCATCACCTTTTTCAGACAATTTAAGTTGATATTCAAAACGTTCGCGTTGGTCAATTGGGTCGTTCAATTCCGAATAAGCATTCGCCAACTCTTTACCATTCACCATTAGTTCAAAACGCTCAGTGAGTTCAGGGTTAGAGCGATGTTTTTTTGTGAGAGGCGACATCTCAATAGGATAATCTATAATGAAAGTAGGTTGTATGTATGTACCTTCACATTTCTCACCAAATATTTCATCAATTAGCTTCCCTTTCCCCATTGTTTCGTCTTGAGGTACTCCCAGTTTTTGACAAACCTCTCTTAGCTCGGTTTCGCTCATCCCTGCCACATTGTATCCTGTGTTTTCTTCTATCGAATCAATCATTGAGATACGTTTGTAGGGTGCTTTAAAGTCAATAATATTGTTACCAACTTTTGCTTCGGTTGTTCCTAACACTTCCATTGCCACATACTCAAGCATTTGTTCCGTAAACTCCATCATCCAATTATAATCTGTGTAGGCAACATATATTTCCATCACAGTAAACTCTGGATTATGTGTCCGATCCATTCCCTCGTTACGGAAATTGCGCGAAAACTCATACACACCTTCAAAACCACCAACAATCAAACGTTTCAAGTAGAGTTCGTTTGCAATTCGCAAATATAGTGGCATGTTCAACGCATTGTGGTGTGTTGTAAAGGGACGTGCAGCTGCACCACCAGGTATGCTTTGTAGCACGGGTGTATCAACTTCCAGATAACCTCTTTTATTGAAAAACTCACGCATAGCGTTAAACATCTTTGTGCGTTTCACAAAAGTATCACGTACATGTTCGTTCACCAGCAAATCAACATATCGTTGACGATGTCTGAGTTCGGGATCGCTGAATGTATCGTAAGATACACCATCCTTTGTTTTAACAATGGGTAGTGGTTTCAATGATTTGGCCAATACAGTAAGCGTTTGGGCATGCACAGATATTTCACCCATCTTTGTGCGAAACACATAACCAGTTATGCCAATAAAATCACCAATATCGAGTAGTTTCTTAAATACTGTATTATAGAGTTCTTTATCCTCGCCAGGACAGATGTCATCGCGAGTAACATAAATTTGTATACGGCCTTTAGAGTCCATCAATTCAAGGAAGGAAGCCTTACCCATTATTCGACGACTCATAATACGGCCAGCGATGCTAACCTGCTTTGGTGGTGTTACATTGTCATCAAACTCTTCTTTTATTTCAGTTGAATAGGCATCTACATTATATTGTGCTGCTGGATAAGGTTCAATCCCCAATTCCCGCAACTGATTAAGGCTTTCGCGACGAAATATTTCCTGTTCACTCAGTTCTAATATATTCATTTTTATAGGTTTGTTTTCTATGTTTCGTTTTATAAGGAATACAAAAATACAAAATATCTTGCACTTAGTTGATTAATTGACAATTGAAAATTAACAAAACACGAAATTCTCTATTCTCCATTCATAATTGATTTTTTCATTACATTTGTAATACACCTCTTTTTGGATAGTTTATTGTGCGAGTTACAAAAAATGAAACATCAACAGCATGATTAAAAATAATAGGAAATGGTTGATAGCCATTATGGGAACACTCATCCATTTGTGTTTAGGCACTGTTTATGCTTGGAGTTTCTTTCAAACACCCATAACGGAGCTCTCTGGATGGAGCAATACGCAAGTAGCATGGGCTTTTAGTCTTTCTATCTTTATGTTAGGCGTTGCAGCTGCTTGGGGTGGCACCAAAATTGACAAATATGGTCCGCAGAAATTGGCAATAACTGGGGGAGTATTATATGCTTTGGGCTATATTATCTCTTCATATGCTTTATCATCAGGCTGACTATGGTTGTTGTACGTAGCATTTGGCATTTTGGGAGGCTCAGGATTAGGTTTGGCTTATGTAACACCCGTTGCAACGGTTTCAAAATGGTTTACCAATAAACAAGGACTGGCAACTGGCATGGTTGTTATGGGTTTTGGTTTAGGTGCATTGGTAATGTCTAAACTAATGGCTCCGCTTTTTTTACAATTGAGCAATCACGATTTAAGCAAGACTTTCTTATACATTGGTATCACACTAATTGTTGTGCTCACATTTTGTGCCTCGTTCATGCAACTACCTCCTAATGAAGAAAAAGAGACATCCTCTACAGAATCACTCGCATCAAATAGCACACCTCCTTTCAAGTATATCTTCTCAAAATCATTTATCCTTGTGTGGCTTATGTTTATGATAAACGTTGTTGCAGGAATGATTTTTATATCGTTTCAGTCGCCACTACTTCAAGATTTATTGAAACTACGGATGCCTGCTACAACTAACTTTGCAGATCTATCTGTAATTAACATGTTAAATGCAGCTGGAGCAACACTTATTGGCGTGAGCTCAATTTTCAATGGTTTGGGAAGATTTTTCTGGGGCACAGTTTCCGATAAAATGGGACGAATTCCAACATTCCGAATTTTGTTGGGACTGCAAGCACTTATTTTTGTTGCACTTATTTTCGTTTTTCATCCTGTATGGTTTTTTGTGTTTGTCTGTATAGTACTGCTGTGTTATGGTGGAGGCTTCGGGGTTATTCCTTCACTCATCAACGATAGCTACGGTGCAAAATTGATGCCCGCCTTATATGGAGCAGCGCTAACTGCTTGGGGTGTTGGTGGAATCATTGGACCTCAAATAGTAGCATTTATGAAAGATAATTACCCAGATGATGCGGGTTTCTATGCATTTATCATTGGGAGTGTGGTATTGTTTGTGGGGCTATTGCTCTCATTTTTTATAAAAGAGAAAGTGGCAAATTAATTGAAAATCGTCAGAGACAGTTGACAATTGATAGTTGATAGTTGACAAATCGGAGCTTCCAGCTTCGAGAATATTTTTTTAAAAACCTTATTTGTATTCTAATAAACTAAATCATTTTAATCATGGTTCAAACATTTTTTATTGGCAAGGGCGGAACTATGTGTCTAACCCTTGTTAATTCATAATGTCACCTCTTGCGAGGTTAGAGTTGATGTGCCATGCTGGGTACTATAACAATTACACCTCTATCGAGGTTATCGATGCAATATTCAATCATACCTGCTAACATTTAGCTTTATGCACTATAAAAATCTTGAGGGGATTTAGGGGCAGTTGCCGTTTTTAAATATTATTTATTCTTTTTGAAATATGCACTGGTAAAATAGTAGCGAAAAAGGGCAACGCCCTCAAAGAACATAGCACTGGGCATCGCCCAGTGGATGTATTTGAGAAATGCATCCAAGCTCTGTAAGAGCGTAAGATTCTTGACTATCCTTTTAAACAATGGACAAATTGAAATCGGAGCTTCCAGCTTGGAGTATATTTTTTGTATCATGAGTGTTTTATCAACTCTTATCAAACCACGGTAGATTTAGGAGTAGTGCTGCAAACGTTGTGCAGCAAAAGGTCACAGGTCTGGAGACCTGCGCCAGCACGTATTTTTAAAAATCTTATTTGTATTTCAATCTTAAAATACCTATAGTTCACCGAACCATTTAGGTTCGATGATGGTTCATATTTGAGTACCATGGGTTTACACCCATGGCTATTCACATTTAACCACTTTGTGGTTGTTTGTAATTGATAATTCTCTCTGTTTAATTGTTATACACTCGCTTGCGTGTTGTAAACCTTTGCGGACGCTATTGCTGACCCTAAAAGGGTCAAACGTGAAAAGCCCCGTATTGAAATACGGAGAATGTGAATGATAGCAGTTAGAATCCTACATGGATTCTATCATGTATTTGAAAATTAGTAAAGAGAAAATGATAATTCAGCGTAATCCCTCAATCACAATAACCAACGGTTAATGATAACCTTCTTAATCTTCGGATAATCTTAATTAGTTATCAATTTTCTGTAGCCTAAAAGCAAAAACTGTTCTTTTATAATTAAATACATCGTAGAATGATGTTAGAATATCAAGTTATTAAAATATAATGTTCTAATACTAATTACAGAATTACAATTCATAAACATTAAAAGGTCAAATACTAATTCTATAATTGAAACGTTATAAATAAATAATGCTGTTTTAGTACTATTATTTGACTATTTCGTCATAAAAGTAGTTATTTCAACATATGGAGGTGATGTTTTGAAGTGTGTGGAAGATAAAATAGAGTCATAATCTAGTGAATTAAGTATAAAAGTAGACATTTTAATGTTAGGATGGGGTATTATATATATTTTGAATGACTTCATAATTATATAATTGAAACTTTGAAAATAAATAATGTGTAAAAATAATTCTATAATTGAAACGTTAGAAATAAATAACGTGTAAAAATAATTATATAATTGAAATGTTAGAAATAAATAATGTGTAAATATAATTATATAATTGAAATGTTAGAAATAAATAATCTCTCAGTCGGATTGTAAATAAACGCAATCGGTGCAATATTCAAACATAGTATAGATGATAAAAAATGCAGAATGGTAAAACAGTAGGGACGCTACCTGTGTGTGCGCCTTTTCACTAATCGGGATTCATTTGTAGTGGCGGACCTGAGTGTCCGCCTTTCGGTCACAAGCTGGCGCGGATATCTATCCGTGCCTTACCTTGTAAACACTCTCTAAAAGAGATAGCCAATATATTAAATTATGCACACCCCCGCCCTGCAAGGGCATCCTACTCTAGCCAAAGGCAACGCCTTGGGTATAAGAGTGTTACTGCATCTTGCGCCCTGAAGGGCAACATAGTTATTGACTGTTAGCACAGATATCTATCCGTGCTTTTACCAGTACTGCCATTATAATGGCACGGATGAATATCCGCGCCAGCGGGAGAAGAAATCAAATAGTTAGAAAGTTGTTCAACCATGGCGCACACTTAGGTGCGCCACTACTAATTTACCATTAGACCTTGTTTATACCTATAAAGATGATGAATTATGACAATCTTAAATTGATTGTAGTTATAATGTTCAATTAAATATATGCTGGTGACAAATGAATATTGATATGTATTTGTACATTAAACCAGTAGGCACAAGACTGGAGACTTGCGCCAGCGGAAAGACCCTGAAATGGGTCGAATATGAATAGCCCCGTATGAAATGCGGGGAATGTGAATGATAGCAGTTAGAATCCTAACGGGATTCAATTATATATCTAATCATTTACCATACAGATGAATCCCTTTTTTAATGTATTGAACCTTTGTAGGGTTCGTGGGTATTTTTGATCTGATTACCATGGGTTTACCCCCATGGCTATTCACGTTTAACCACTTTGTGGTTGGAGGTTATCCGCATTTTATGCTGGTGTAAGTCCATTGTCATTATGTTAAGCAACACTATAATGCATCTTTGCTGTTTCCCTTTCGGCTGGCGCTGGTCTCCCCACTAGTGCCTTTGTACATGGGTGTAGATATCCATCAGTGTGTTTCTTGGTAAACACTCTCTAAACGAGATAGCAAATATGTTGACCTCTGTGCACCCCCGCCCTGCAAGGGCAACCTATTCTAGCCCAAGGCAACGCCTTGGGTATATGGATACTACACCACCTTGCGCCCTGAAAGGGCAACATAGTTATTGACTGTTAGCGCACATATCTATCCGTGCTTTTACCAGTACTGCCATTATAATGGCACGGATGAATATCCGCGCCAGCGGCAGTAGAAATCAAACAGTTAGAAAGCTATTCAACCATGGCACACACATAGGTGCGCCACTACAAATGGCTATGGGTGGGATGAAAGGGCGCACACATAGGTGCGCCCCTACTACTTTACCATTACACCTTGTTTGTACCTATAAAGATGATGAATTATATAAACCTTAAATTGATTGTAGATATAATCTTCAATTAAAAATATACTGGTGAAATAGTAGTGACGGCACCTATGTGTCCGCCTTTTATATCAAAACGTCACACTTGTAGGGGTCGATCTATGTGTCGACCCTTGGTGAATGAAAAATGAATATGTATTTGTACATTAAACCAGTAGTAGGCACAAGTCTGGAGACTTGCGCCAGCGGAAAGACCCTGAAATGGGTCGAATATGAATAGCCCCGTATGAAATGCGGGGAATGTGAATAGAAAGCAGTTAGAATCCTAACGGGATTCAATTATATATCTAATCAGTTGCCATACAGATGAATTTCTTTTTAATGTATTGAACCCCTGTAGGGTTCGTGGGTTTTTTTTGATCTGATTACCATGGGTTTACACCCATGGCTGTTGACGTTTAACCACTTTGTGGTTAAAGGTTTCTTCAATTGACCCTTCGACTTCGCACAGTGCAGAAATGAACATTTGTCCCCGTCAAATTAAGTGCTATTTCACAGGATAAGCAGTTGACAATGAAAACTTCAAATACCTCCAATGTGTTTAAAATATGCGTTGGTGAAATAGCACCAAAAAAAGCCAACGCCCTTAAAAAACATAGCACTGGACATCGCCCAGTGGATAATATTGGTAGGTACACTTGAGCTATGAAAGAGCACAACATTAAACGTGTGACCTCTATTGTGGTCGTGAAAATATTGTATGATAAAAAAAATCGGCAAAACCGTTATACGATTTTGCCGAAACTATACTGCAATGTGTAGTGTGAGTTTGTTCAATAAGTAAACGTATCTTGCACCAAATAGTTCATTGATTAGCTATAAAAGGGCGCTTTCTCAATTAATTTCCTACTTTTGTGGAGGAGAGATATATGAGTTATTTCTAAAAAACAGTTCTTAATATTTTGAACAAGTTTTATTGAACACAACTTCACCAATTTAAATTACTCATTCACCACTTACATTATTGATAACGAAACCAATATGCATAAATTCACCGATAGTATAGAAGAACAACGATTGAAAGCGTTGAGAGAATATAACATTATAGAGACCAGAATAGATTTTGATTATATTTTAGAATCCCTTGCAATTATTTGCGATGTTCCTTTATGCACTATTGTTGCTGCATATGAAGATGATTTGATAGTAATTGCATCAACAGGCATTGAGATTAAGAAACAACATAAACGCCAGGGTTCATGCACCAATTTCACTCTAAAAAAGAACAGTTTTTGTGAGATTGATGATATTAAAAATGTAGAGGGTATATATGATAAAACATATCTACTCGAGAATTTTGATATTCGATTCTATGCAGGTTGTCCTTTGGTGGATCCACATGGCAATAGTTTGGGAGCTTTGAATGTTTATGACGATAAACCGCGAGCTCTAACCGATCAACAAAGATATTTTATAAAAAGAGCAGCAGAAAGAATTGTTATGCTCTTCCTTCAAAAACGTCAGGAGCAGCGACTTCTCCATTTCGATAATATGTTCGACAAATCCAAAGATATCATTGGTGTAATACGTTATGATGGAGAAATTGTAAAAATCAACCCCGCTTTTTCAGAGTTAATTGATTTTGATGAAGAGGAGATATTTGGGAAAAATATGCTTGACTTCATACACCCTGAATATTATGTTGAAAGCAAAGAGCTTTTAAACATTGTAACAAGAGGAAAGATAGTAATGAACTATATACTTCCAACAGTCACTAAAAGCAATAAAATAAAATGGATTGAATGGACATCAACACCGGAGCCAACTACTGGACTTATTTACTTTATTGGTAGAAACATTACTGCATCCAAAGAGCAGTCTGCATTATTGGAAAACAGTGAAGCAAAATTTCGCGCTTTTTTCGAAAACTCGCAAATTGGTCTGATTATACATGACATGCAATTAAAAATAGTTTCTGCAAATAAGCATGCAGCTGCAATTGTTGGATATCCTTCAGAGGATGTTGTGGGACAAAGCATAGCTAAATACATTCCACAGAACCGTAAAGATTATTTAAACGAGTATCTCACAAAACTATATGAAGAGAAGGTAGTCAATAGTGTAGGTCATGTGATTGGAAAAGATGGAAAAGAGAGGGTGTGGCTTTATAGCGCAGTTGTAGAAGAGATAAGTAGTGGAAACCCTCTTGTGTTGGTTAATGCAGTAGATGTTACTGAGCGTTACAAAATAGAAGAAGATCTGAAAGTTGCTACTAAAAAAGCCGAGGAAGCCAACCGAGCTAAATCTGAGTTTATTGCCAACATGAGCCACGAAATTCGCACTCCTTTAAATGGCATTATCGGCTTCACTGACTTGGTGTTGAAAACTCCACTAGATGAAACACAACAACAATACCTGAAGATTATCAATCAATCGGGTATTACACTATTAAATATTGTAGATCAGATTCTTGATTTCTCAAAAATAGAATCTCGGAAAATCATATTGGTAGAAGAGAAAGTTGATTTGCAGACTGTAGCTGCAGATGCCTGCGCAATGGTCTCATTTGCATCGGAGAAAAAAGGATTAGAGTTGCTTTTAGATTGTGATGAGGATTTGCCACGATATATTTGGGTTGATGAAATAAGATTGAAACAAGTGTTGGTGAATTTATTAAGTAATGCGGTGAAATTTACCGAAGAAGGAGAGGTTAAGTTGACAATAAAACTGGAAGAAGAATTATCTGAAAATGAAGTTGTTCTCCATTTTATGGTTTGCGATACTGGAGTAGGAATTCATCCCGATAAATTGAATGAAATATTTAAAGCTTTTACTCAAGAGGATGGATCGATAACAAAGAAGTATGGAGGAACAGGTCTTGGGCTTACAATTTCAAACCGATTGTTAGAACTCAAAGATAGCAGGCTTATGGTTGAAAGCGAACTAGGAAAGGGTAGTTGTTTCTCATTTGTTTTAAAATCCAATGCTGAGCATGACTCCTTTGATGACGAATTGTTGAAAAGCATCAAAAGAGTTTTGGTAGTAGATGACAATGATAGCAACCGTCAAATTTTAAAACGCATGCTTGAACTAAAGAACATTAAAGTGGATGAAGCCGATAGCGGAATGTCTGCTCTATTGATGTTACAGAAAAATGCGGAGTATGATGTCATCATTATGGACTACCATATGCCAGTGATGGATGGTATTGAGACCATTCGAAAGATTAAGAATATAATTAAAGGAAATTTGGATCAACCCATTGTGATGCTTTATAGTTCGTCGGACGACGAGAAGTTGCAGTCAGCCTGTGATGAACTAGAAGTGCATTCTCGTCTTGTGAAACCCATCAAGATGCAAGAAATGTATCATGTTTTGGCAAAACTCAAAAATGAAAATCTTAAAAAAACGGTTGAAAAGAGCTTTGATGCAACTAATGAGATAGAGCAAAACAATAAATGCGTTGAATCTTTCACCTTTTTAATTGTAGAGGATAACGAAATAAATCGTTACTTGACAAAAATATTGATAACGCAGTTATGCCCCAATTCTACTATAGTTGAAGCAAAAGATGGTGTTGAAGCCGTTGAATTGTTTTTTACAACACACCCCGATATTGTTTTAATGGATCTTCAAATGCCCAATATGAATGGTTATGAAGCCACACAAAAGATTCGCTCGAAAGAACAGGGTGAGCCAACTCCGATTGTAGCACTCACTGCAGGCAATATGTCGGGCGAGAGAGAGAAATGCTTGCAAGCAGGTATGGATGACTTTATGGCTAAGCCAATTGTAAAAAATGATTTATCAATAATGCTTGCGAAATGGCTGAAAACTAATGGGCGAGATGAGGATAAAAAGGACTACAAAAAAGATAATATCGAACATCTAAATAAAAAATGGTTTCATCAGTATGTATCAGGAGATTCCGAGTTTAGAGGGCAGCTCATCACATTAGCTTTATCAGAAATAGAAAGGAGTGCAAAAGAATTGCAAAAAGGAGTGCTTGAAAGAGATTTGAAAGCTCTAAATGCTGCTGGTCACAAACTAAAAGGAACAAGTCTTGCAGTTGGTTTGACAGAGCTAAGTAAGCAGGCTGTTGCTTTTGAATTGCTCGATGATTGCGATGAAGAGTATGTAAACAACTTGTTTGAGTCGGTATTATTTGAAATTAGGATAGTGAAAAAATTGATGATGAGTGAAGAATAAAAAACAATAGTTGAGAGTGCAGGGTCGTGGGCTGTCTAGATGCTATCTGCAATGTGTAGTGTGAGATTGTTCATCTTTAAAACATTGTTTGTATAAAACAGCTTGTCTATTTTGAATTAAAAGAGTGCTTTTCTGAATTTATTCCTTATTTTTGTAAAAATAAGAATAATATTGCTGTAGCGTATATTGTCTGAATTCAATTTTAATTGAAGTAAGTTCCTATAGGTTAGGTAACATCTAACGCTTTGAGGACAAAGTAATATAATCTTAGCAATATAAAACTAGCTCAATTGCTTTTTAACACAATACTATTATGGATATCGATATGAATAAAATCATCGACACTAAAGAGATAAAACGCCTTCAGGCATTAAAAGAATACAACATATTAGAAATTGATTTTGACTTTGCTTATATTTTAGAATCTATTCTTGAAATTTGCGAGGTGCCATTTTGTTCTATTACAGCCATATATAAAGATAATTATCATGTAATAGCATCGGCAGGTTTAAAAACAGAGAAAGTGTTTCCACGCAAGGGGTCATGCACAGAGTATGCTCATAAAAAGAATAGTTTTTGTGAATTGCCCAATGTGCAAGAAGAGAAAGATATAGTTGATTGTGCTAAGCTCTTAAATGGTTCTGAAATTATATTCTATGCAGGTACTCCTATTTATGATGCAGAAGGATTTGTCTTAGGCATATTAAATATAGTGGATTTTAAAGCGAAGGTGCTTACAGAAAGGCAAAAGCACCTTATCAAGATGGCATCGGCTCGTATGGCTAAAGTAGTCATACAAAAACGGCATGAGCAGCGCCTTCTCCATTTCGATAACATGTTTAATAAGTCGAAAGATATAATGGGAATTGTTCGTTTTGATGGTCAAATAATAAGCATTAATCCAACATTATATGAATTGCTAGAATATAGTGAGCATGAGGTTTTATATAAAAACATCTTAGACTTTATTCATCCTGACTACATTGATGAAACCAAATCGCTTATAAATCGCTTGCAAAAAGGAAAAGCTCAGCTGAGCTACACACTTCCATCTCTTACTAAAAACAATGTTATTAAATGGATTGAATGGACCTCTACACCTGAGGAAAGTGCAGAGTTGATTTATTTTATTGGCAGAGATATTACTACAGTTGAAAATCAGTCTGCTCTTTTGAGAAAAAGTGAAGAGCGTTTTCGCACTTTCTTCGAAAACTCACACAGCCTTATGGCTGTGCATGATTTAGAAGGTAATTTGATTTCGGTAAATAAAAGTGCTGCAAAAAAATTAGGTTTGCCGTTAGAGTTCTTTAAAGACAAAAACTTACATCATTTTCTTACGAAAGAGCGCTTTAAATTGTTTGAGGAATATCTTAACCAATTAAAAGAAACAGGTAAAGCTAGTGGAAATGCGACTTTTGTTTTGAAAGATGATACTAGGAGAATATGGCTTTATGACTCAGTTGTAGATGTCAATAACGATGGTGAAATATATGTGCTAGCTAATGGAGCAGATATAACCGATCGCGTTCAAATGGAAGAAGATTTGAAGGATGCTACTAAGAAAGCAGAGGATGCCAATCGCGCCAAATCGGAGTTTATAGCTAATATGAGTCACGAAATACGCACTCCCTTAAATGGTATTATAGGTTTCACCGACTTAATGTTGAAAACAAAATTGGACGATACCCAGCAGCAATACCTGAAGATTATTAATCAATCGGGCTCAACCCTACTCAATATTGTAGATCAGATTCTTGATTTCTCTAAAATAGAATCGAAAAAGGTTAAGTTGGTCAAAGAGAAAATAGATTTGCAAAGTTTAGCTGCCGATGCGTTTACAATGGTTTCGTTTGCATCCGAAAAAAAGGGATTGGAAATGCTTTTAGATTTCCAAGAAGATCTACCTCGGTTTATTTGGGTCGACGAAATCCGCTTGAAACAGGTATTGGTCAACTTGTTGAGCAATGCTGTAAAGTTTACAGATGAAGGTGAAGTGAAACTTTCTATTTATCTGAAAGAGGAGCTGCCAAACAATTATATAGAACTTAATTTCGATGTATGCGATACTGGGGTGGGTATTCATCCCGACAAGCTTGAAAAGATATTTAAAGCATTTACGCAAGAGGATGGTTCAATTACCAAGAGGTATGGAGGTACTGGACTAGGGCTTACTATTTCAAACAAACTATTAGAACTCATGGGTAGTAAGCTGATGGTTCAAAGTAAACTTAAAAAAGGTAGTAGTTTCTCTTTCGACTTGAAGCTTAAAGCTGAAAAGGATAAATTCAACGATGAGCTGTTGAAGGAGATAAAAAGAGTATTGGTGGTAGATGACAATAACAGCAATCGTCAAATATTGAAGCGGATGCTTGAGTTGAAAAACATTGAAGTGCATGAGGCAGATAGTGGATTGGCTGCCCTATTGATGTTGCAAAAAAATGCTGAGTATGATGTTATTATTATGGACTATCACATGCCAGTGATGGATGGAATTGAGACCATCAGAAAAATAAAAGGTGATATAATTAAAGCAGAGAGGTTAGAAGATCAACCTATTGTTATGCTATACAGCTCGTCCGATAGCGAAAAACTACAAGCAGAATGCGATAAGCTAGAGATTCAGTCGCGATTGGTAAAACCCATCAAAATGCAAGAGATGTATGAGGTGTTGGCTGAGCTGAAAAATGAAAAGCTAAGAGCTGAAAAGCTAAACAAAAATAATTTAGAAAAAGCTGCTTCTCACGATAATATAGAATACTCCTTGCAAGAAAAGTCTTTCACTATTTTGATAGCAGAGGATAATCAGGTTAATATGTATTTAGCTAAAATATTGGTGCAACAGTTAACTCCCAATTCTATTATTGTAGAGGCAAGAGATGGAGAGGAGGCTGTGAAGTTGTTTTTTGAAAACAAACCCGATTTTGTTTTGATGGATATACAGATGCCCAATATGAACGGTTATGAAGCCACACAAAAGATTCGCTCGGAAGAACAGGGCGAGCCAACTCCGATTGTAGCACTCACTGCAGGTAATATGTCGGGCGAGAGAGAGAAATGTTTGCAAGCGGGCATGGATGACTTTATGGCAAAGCCAATTGTAAAAAAAGATTTAGCAAAAATGCTTACGAAATGGCTGAAAACTAATGGACGAGATGAGGATAAAAAGGACTACAAAAAAGACAATATCGAACATCTAAATAAAAAATGGTTTCATCAGTATGTATCAGGAGATTCCGAGTTTAAAGGGGAGTTCATCACATTAGCACTATCAGAAATAGAAAAGAGTGCAAAAGAATTGCAAAAAGGAGTGCTTGAAAGAGATTTGAAAGCTCTAAATGCTGCTGGTCACAAACTAAAAGGAACAAGTCTTGCAGTTGGTTTGACAGAGCTAAGCAAACAGGCTGTTGCTTTTGAATTGCTCGATGAATGTGATGAAGAGTATGTAAACAATTTGTTTGAGTCTGTATTGTTTGAAATTAGAATAGTGAAAAAAATGTTGGCAAATGAAGAGTAAAAGATCAATTGAAGATAGCGAGCTAATTATAGAGCAGCTGAGAGCAGAAAACGAGTTGAAAACAAAGTGGCTATCGTTGATAGCACACAACTGTAAAGGGTTGTACTCAAATATAAAATACCTGCTTAATGCAATGGCAGACGAAAGCATCACATCCGATGTATTTATGAGTATGTTGCCTGAATTGAGCCAAATAGCCGAGAGGAACTCTAAAACAATGCAAAGTACTTTTGCATGGATCAATGCACAAACCGATGGATTTAATCTCGACATTAAACCTACTCTTATTCACTCTCTTTTTTTAGACGTAATAGAAGGGTTTGTCAAAGAGATTAGTGCAAAAGAACTCTCCTTGAAATTTGTTGGCGATGAGGAGACATTATTTAATACAGATCGTTTTCTTATAAGGTTTATATTGAAGTTGTTGGTCGATAATGCCATTAAGTATTCCAACAAAGGAGGAGCGATAGAAGTTATTGTTTATTCAGATTCAGAAAAAGCGAGTATCACTGTTAAAGACAGTGGAGTGGGAATGAATCATAGCAGACTCCGCACAATTGGGACACTAGATGGAGCTCCTTACACTGGAACCATGGAAGAAAAGGGCTCTGGGTTAAGCTTGGTGATTGTGAAAGAATTTGTCGAAATGTTGAATGGAAAGATGAATGTTTCTTCTGTCGAAGATAAAGGTACTTCTGTGGAAATTGTGTTCCCAATAAATAACTGATGATTAAATATAGCATAGTTGGCGCAGATATTTATCTGTGCCAATGCTGGCGCATTTACACTGTTGCAGGGTAGTCCCTCCCCAAGGATTTGGTAAGCATAGTGTCAATATTAATATTTTAAATATAGTGAGGAAAGTGGTTGTGTTAACGTGGAATAAAATAAAATAAATAGTTGTTATTTAGGATTATTATTTGTAAATTGCCACTGATTTTTTTCAGGTATGTTAATAATGTAAACAAAGCACTTAATTTCTCATTTAAAAAATGCGGAATTGACTATTATAAGTGCCATTGCAGATAAACTATTTATACTTTCATCTGTCAACACTTTTTGAGAAGAAGATAACTTTTTTTGAGTTTTGAAATAATATGCTAATTAACACAATGTAGATATGGAAGAGAAAATTCTTATTGCCGATGATCACAGCGTGGTACGTTTAGGCCTTTCCATGATTATTAAAAAACTACGCCCTCATGCCGTTGTTGAGCAAGTCAAAGATTATAAGGAAGTAATGCATATAATTAAAGAGAAGACATTTAGTTTGGCAATTCTCGATTTGAATATGCCCAATGGGAATTTTCAAGAAGCATTGCAAGCTATAAAAATAAAATATCCTGAAACCAAGGTAATGATTTTTTCGTCGCAAGACGAAAGTCTATATGCAGTACGTTACTTAAAAATGGGAGCCGATGGGTTTTTACATAAAGATTCGGGTGAGGATGTTATCAACAGAGCACTGGTGAAGATGCTCGACCAAGGGCGGTATATGAGCGAAGAGGTGAAAGACTCTCTTATATATGATAAATTGAATAAACAGGATGCACCCAACAATCCTTTGAAACTGTTATCTGAACGCGAAATGGAGATTGCCGAGCGCATGGTATCGGGCGATGCCCCAAAAGAGATATCAAATAGCCTAAACATTCACGCTTCTACAGTGAGTACCTATAAATCTAGAATATTCGAAAAGCTTAACATTCAATCAATACCTGAATTGATTAAAATTTTTAATTTCCACAACATTTCTAAAGATTAGTTTTAAAAGTTGCGTAAAGCGTGATGAGTATTGTTTAATGAATTAGAGTTGTAAAAACATAATCAGATGCAGATAGAATAGCATTGTTTGTTTTTATTGTTTGAACCTTAAATTCCTTATATACATGCAAGATGGCACTGTTTAAAACAAAAATAACAATTATTTTAGACTTGATAATTATCCAAATCGTACAATTGGCTTGCCCTGTGAAATTGTAATTAAATTTCAATGAAAAGTCTACTCCGAAAAGTCAATTTCACTTACTTCCGCCCCTAAATCCCCTAAATTGGACTTTAGCAGAGTGCGGATTATTAGGCTTTCCCCTTCAGGGACAAAGGGCAGAAAAAGGCTATTAGTCAGCATTTGAGGGTTTTCGGAGTGGATTCAATGGATAAATGTTTGCGCAAGCAGAGGAAGGGAAATGCTATCTTTCCGTCGGTTTTAACCGACGGATAAGAGAACTTACAATCAGGAGTTGGCTTTTAGCCGCATTTTCAATTTCAATAAATGTGGCTAAAGACAAAAAAGCTCTGCAAAATTAAATAATCCAGAAAAGACGGATATCCATCCGTATCATTAGTAAATCTTGCAATTTTTTTCTGAAGAAACCCACACGAAAGGATTCGTGCGGGAGCGATGATGACAATCATCAAAGAAAAAACTTACGATTTAATTATTTTAGATCTGAATATGCCAAATGGTAACTTCACCGAAGCATTGCAAGCAATCAAATTGAAGCATCCTCAAACAAAGGTGATGATATTCTCCTCTCAAGACGAAAGCCTGTATGCTGTACGTTACTTGAAAATGGGTGCAGATGGTTTTCTACATAAGTTATCCACTGAGCAGGAGATTAATAAAGCATTAATTAAAATAATCGACAAAGGAATTTATATGAGTGAAGATGTAAAAGATTCGCTCATAAATAATAAGTTAAATAAAAAAGAGACCCCTGTAAATCCATTGGAAGCCCTTTCCGATCGCGAATTGGAAATTGCTGAATACTTAATAAAAGGAAGTCCCATCAAACAAATATCTAACGACCTCAATATTCATGCTTCAACCGTTAGTACATATAAAACACGCATCTTAGAAAAACTGAGTATTCAATCGATACCAGAATTAATTAAAATATATGATTTACATCATATTTCGAATCATTGATTTGGAACAGTGAACAGTTAATTTTCAATTGCAAAACTTCTAACCACAAAGTGGTTAAACGTGAATAGTCATGAGTGTAAACCCATGTAGACTATCAGGGAGAACTACAGAACCCTAAAGAGTGTTCAATGAATTCTAGGTTATTAAGGTTGTAATACAAATACAGATAAGATTTTTCTACAAATGCCTGATTCACATCGCTACCGCGAGGGAGTCCTCTCTCGTGGTTGATACCACATGATACAAACTTGCAGCAATGTTCTGGGAAAGAGGGAGCTCCTGCTCCGACATTTTCATTTCCGTATTCTAATAGTAAACCACTAATTGCTTTCGTAAACAGTAAGTAGTGAACAGTAAGCAGTAAGCGGTGAACCTATATCAGGGAATGACAAGACGTGCTGGAGCATGTCTCCTGACCTGTGACCATTTACTACACTATGTTTGCACCACTCCCCCTCGTTTTCAACGAGGGGTTCATTGTTTACCCTATGGAATAATGCTTTGCATTAAAATCAACGATTTTATTCCACAGGGTGAACGTTTGTAACGCAAATATGGCGGACACACAGGTCCGCCACTACAAATTAATCTCTATTATTGAAAAGGCGCACACATAGGTAGCGCCACTACTATTTTACCATTGCACCACAATCACCTTTGCAATATTTGAAAGAAAGCCATTTTCACTTTTCACTTTTCACTTGAAAAAACACCGCTGCCGCGAGGGTCCTCTCTCGTGGTTGATACCACATGATACAAACTTGCAGCAATGTTCTGGGAAAGAGGGAGCTCCTGCTCCGACATTTTCATTTCCGTATTCTAATAGTAAACCACTAATTGCTTTCGTAAACAG
>JAQVZQ010000186.1 GCA_028708095.1 Dysgonamonadaceae bacterium | reverse complement strand
ACAGTTGAAATGGTACTTATTATAACAAGTTCTGACTGTCTATAGAGTAGAAAGTCTTTCCATGAACAATTTCATCCTTTCTACTGAGTAGAAAGCATTTCCTCTAACAAGTTTTGGCTTTCCACTGAGTAGAAAGCATTTCCCGTAACAAGTTTTGGCTTTCTACCGAGTAGAAAGTCTTTCTCTTAACAAGTTCTGGCTTTCTACTGAGTAGAAAGTGTTTCCTCTAACAATTTTTGGCTTTCTACTGGTGAAAAACTGTTTCTCATAAAAAGTTTTAAGGGACTGTAATACTTCAAATCAAGACACAAATCAAAAATTCTGGAACTATGTAATACTTTGTGCACTAAGACAATTTTTTATTCTCATTCCTATATAAACTCAATTTGTTAATAGTCGTGTTAAATTATTCATTTTTTATATGTCTATCTCAAAAACTTTTATATCCGAACCCTTACTTTATCTTATTTCGCTCTATCATTTTTGCTGTCTTCAATAAAAAACTTTATTCCTGAAAGTTTTAAAAAAGAATGTTCAAATGCTGCAAAACATGCAATGCGCATATAATCAACGGCGTAAGTTTCGGTATTATTACAATATCGTACGATTTTTTGTTTCGACATACCTGATATATTACAACATCGTACGGAATTATAAATTCGACAGACCTGAGACATAACAATATCGTGTGCAGAAGTCTCATTTCATGTCTGCTTCATCTAAAGGCGTTAAGTTGTATTAACATTTATGACCTGTTTGGACAATATAATGTACTTGCACATTACATTTCGCTGTCACTTTGTCTTAAATTCTACTGACACAATGTCATCTCACTCCCGTTTTAAGGTAAAGATGTAAGGAGAAATGCATTTTCATGGCAAAATATTAAAATATCGTACGATGTTTTGTATTTAACAAACCTGAAATAATACTTCTTCGTACGATATTATCAACACGAAGACCTCACATACTACTTCTTCGTACGATCTTTTCAATACGATAACCTGAAATATTACTCCTTCGTGCGATCTCTTCCATACGACTACCTTACATATTGCTTCTTCTTACAATGTTAAGAATTTTCCATTGCTAAATCAATGTCGTTTAGTTAGTGATATGCTATTACCTTTTGTAATTCATTGAGTAAGGCTTTTTGGGTCGATGATTTCGTTTAAAAGATCTGCTAGGTCTATCATTTTTTTTAGTTTTGCAAACTACATCATCGAGGGCCTCAAATGCTTTTTTAAAAATATTTTCTGATAAACAATGAAATTAGTATGTCTTTGGTCATAGCTAATACACCAAAAAGAAGAATGGAAATGAGAAGAAAGATGGTGATGCTAAATCACCACCAATAAGTAAGAATTGACTGTTGAATGAAGGAATGAAGGAATTCAATTAACCCAACCTCGTCCACCGTAGCACTCTTTGGAAGCTGCGAAATTAATAACCTACAGACTACTATCTCACAAACTCCAACGCCTGTCCATTTGGCTTGCCCACAACTTCACCGTTATGGAAAACAACCTTACCGTTCAGGATAGTTGTCTGGATATTCGATGAAAGTGTTTCTCCTTCCAAGGGAGACCAACCGCATTTGTAGAGTATATTGTCTTTTGTAACAGTATATGATTTATTGGGATTTACTAAAACTAAATCAGCAAAATAACCTTTACGTATAAAGCCACGTTGCTTTACACCAAAAAGCTTTGCTGGTGCGTGACACATCTTTTCTATTACCTGCTCTTTACTATAGATACCATCAGCTACAAGCTGCATCATCATTTGCAACGAATGCTGCACAAGTGGCCCTCCTGATGCTGCAGTTAATGCCCCACCCTCTTTTTCTTGTAATGTGTGTGGTGCATGATCGGTAGCTATCACATCTAATTTGTTTTCTAACACAGCATTCCGAAGTTCATCTCTGTCTCTTTTTGTTTTAACAGCTGGATTCCATTTAATACGTGTGCCTAACCGATCATAATCTTCATCCGTAAACCAAAGATGGTGAACACAAACCTCTGCAGTAATCTTTTTCTCTGAAAGTGGCTTGGCATCAAAGAGTCGCATCTCTTGACCAGTAGACAAATGCAAAACATGCAATCGCGAACCATATCTATCAGCCAATTCAATGGCTTCGGCAGAAGATTCATAACAAGCTTCGGCACTGCGGATAAGTGGATGGTATTTAATGGGAATATCTTCACCAAACTCTTTCTTATAGTAATCAATGTTCTTGCGTATGATAGACTCCTTTTCGCAATGAGTTGCAATAAGCATATCTACCTCTGCAAAAATAGCTTGCAATGTTTTCTTATCATCGACCAACATATTACCAGTAGAAGCTCCCATAAATACTTTTATTCCACAAAGATGTTTTGAAGTCGCTTTTTTAAGTTCGGCCAAGTTATCATTTGTAGATCCTAAATAAAATGCATAATTGGCATAAGATTTCCCATGGGCAAGTTCGTTTTTCTTCTCCCATTCGTCAATAGTAATTGTTTGTGGAATGGTGTTAGGCATCTCCATGTATGAAGTTACACCACCTGCAATAGCTGCACTGCTTTCCGATTGTATATCGCCTTTGTGTGTAAGGCCTGGCTCTCTGAAATGCACTTGATCATCAATAACTCCTGGTATCAGATACAATCCTTCAGCTTCAATAATGGTAGATTGATTGGCAATATGCTCTGGAACAATATTGTGGTAAATAGTATCTATTTTATCGTTCTTGATTAAGACAGATCCCTTAGTGGATGTTCCCTCATTTATAATAGTAGCATTGCGTATAAGTAGCATAACTAATATGATTTATAGTAAGATTAGAAATTATATTATACGTATAAGGTTAAAGCGTATTATATCTTTAGTGGTTCGGTTTCGGATAAAGTTCTTTTGTAGGTTTGATTCTTCCCGTAATCTTTTTCCATCGCAAATCTATAACACCAAAGAATGCTTCTCCAAAAATCCCTGTATTCATTTTAGATGTACCAAGTTGTCGGTTCACAAATATAACAGACACTTCTTTTATCTTAAAACCCAACACATAGGCTTTGTACTTCATTTCTATTTGAAATGCGTAACCTTTAAATTGTATTTTATCGAGATTGATGGTTTCAAGCACTTTTCGTTTATAGCACTTAAATCCTGCTGTGCTGTCATGTACTTTAAGACGGGTAACAAAGCGTACATACTTAGATGCAAAATATGACATCAACACTCTGCCAATTGGCCAATTTACGACATTGACACCAGAACAATAACGTGAACCAATTGCTAAATCATATCCTTCAGTATGACAAGCATGATAGAGGCGAGGTAAATCTTCTGGATTATGAGAAAAGTCGGCATCCATCTCAAAGATAAAATCATAGTCACGTGCTAAGGCCCATTTGAATCCATGAATATATGCAGTACCAAGACCTAGCTTCCCTTCTCGCTCTTGAATAAAAAGGTCTTCAGGAAACTCTTTCATTAACTTTTTCACTATAGCACCAGTTCCATCTGGCGATCCATCGTCAACTATAAGGATGTGAAATATTTTAGGTAGTGAAAATACTGCGCGAATAATGATTTCGATATTCTCTTTTTCATTATACGTAGGAATAATTACAATGCTATCTGCCATACTTTATTTATTAATTAGCAAATTTACAATATTAATGAGTAAGAAAAAAGAAATAGTTATATAAACGTTATCTTAGCACTTAATCCTGATGTATGACATAAACATTTAGTCATACAAACACACATTACAAGTTGTTTAAAATATTATCAAGATATTATTTGGAAAAATCAATTTACATTACTATCTTTGCACTCTCAAAATAAGAGAAAACATATCGCGGAGTGGAGCAGTTGGTAGCTCGTTGGGCTCATAACCCAAAGGTCATAGGTTCAAGTCCTATCTCCGCAACTTAAAAAAAGATCGAAAACAATTTCGATCTTTTTTTGTTTAAGATAATTGTTATCAACAAGTAAAAATGCATAATCTATTGGAATACAGATAGACAATGCTTTTTTAGCTCATCGTTTTTATGTTAATTTGCGCCTCAATAAAAAAAGGGCGTACATAAAAGCGTTCTTAAATAAACAATTATGAGATTATACTTTGTGTCTTTTTTTATTTTAATAAGTACATTGGCCTTTGCCACCAAGAATGTAAAAGCTTCTTATTATCATAGTAAATTTGAAGGACGAACAACGTCCAGCGGATCTAAGTACAGAGCAGACAGCTTAACATGTGCCCACCGCACGCTCCCTTTCGGGACGCGATTAAAAGTAGAAAACCCTGAAAATAATAATTTTGTTATAGTTGTAGTAACTGATAGAGGTCCTTTCATTAGAGGAAGAGAAATTGATTTATCCTATATTGCAGCAGAGCGTTTAGACATTATAAATCAAGGAGTAGCCGAAGTAACTCTCACATTGTTGCGTGAACTCAAGTTAACTCCGCCTATTTCTTTTGATAAAAAAGGAATGTTCCTTGTAGAAAAAGAACCTCATAGTGCTTACGACAACTATGATTTAGGAAAAGAAAAAGTGCTGTATACGCAAAGATAGATTTTTCACATACAGCACTTATTCTCTTATTTGTAATTCAGAACTTGAGGTTGCGTAATTATTTTTTTGCAATCAACGCTTTTTAAGTAATCAAGAAAATAACTTGATCTGGTTGTATGCGCTCTGCCGATATTTCCCAGAGCTACATCATCATTACGTTACACATAAAGCTTAACAACAAGGTCAACCTTTTATTATTGCACTTGCAGTATCAGAAAGACTGATCTCTCTGTGTCATAAAACCATTCAGCACAATGAGCTAAAACGATAATTTGGTACACATAAACTGTATGAAAAGACTTATTTGCTAAGACTTATTTTTTTAATAATTTAGAGGGGTTGCTCTCTTTGTTATCACTATTGATTGTTGATATACAATAATAACCAGATGGTCCTGCCAAATAGCTATTTTTGTTTGTAATAGCAAAAACTTTTCCCTCTTTTTTTAAATCGTCAAAGTAATAGATCACAGAACGCACATTTCCTGATGTTGTCCACTTCAATGTTCCATTTTCAAGCTTAACCTCCTTAGGTTCGATAGGATCAGGAGCAACGGAGCGTCCAAGTAGAGGTGGCACAGCAATATTCCGATAAATAGCTGCCAGTTGGTTGGTAATACCAATCTTGTTATCCATTACATTTTTTGCTCTATACATTATATTGCCAACCACCTTTTTGTTTTGACGAGTTAAATCGAATTGTCTTTCCAATTCGGATGCTGTTTGAAATGCAGCCCCTGCTGTGCCATCTCCAAATCTATAAAATCCATGTCCAGCTATAACAGCGGCTTTGTGGTTATTCTGTGTCCACCAATTTAATCGTGTTATAAAATCGGCGGTTTTATGTCCGATTTCATGATAAAGCTGTGGCATCACTACATCTATCCATCCTTCTTTAGCCCATTTTGTTACATCGGCAAACATTTTCTCAACATTGTATTTGTTGTCCGATGTTGGAGCTATAGAAAAAACCAATTCGGGTTTTGTAGCCACAATTACATCGTGCACCCCTTTGATGGCTTTATCCACATTAGCACGGCGGAAATCCTGAATTGTTTTATAACTTTTCCCATATTTTTGATAATCTGCAGCATCAGATACATTTTTATCGGATACAAAAGCAGATGGGTAGAAATAGTCGTCAAAGTGAATACCATCAACATCGTATTTGGTAATTAATTCTTTCACAATATCAGCCAACCTCTTTTGTACTTCAGGAAGAGCAGGATTATAAATCTGAATTTTTTCAAGATCTAATACCCATAAAGCATCGACAGATGAAAATAGATCGGGATATGAATCACTGGAACTAGCACGAGTAGCTATCCGATATGGATTCATCCAAGCATGAAACTCAATATCTCTGGCGTGTGCTTCATCAATCAAAAACTTAAGCACATCATAATTAGGAGCCTTACCACGTGTACCAGTAATATATCTACTCCAAGGCTCATAAGAAGACTCATAGAATGCATCACCCATCGCTTTTACCTGAAAAAAGATAGCATTAATTTTCAGGCTTTTGAATCTATCAAGATAGTTTATATACTCTGCTTTTTGTGCATCTACCGAATACTGTCCGTTTGGCCAGTCTAGTCCCCAAGCAGTAGTTATCCAAACTGCCCGCATTTCTTTTTTAGGAAAAGTGAGCGTTTTAGTATCAACAGATGGCTCAGTTGGTTTAGGTTTATCTTCTACTAATTCTTCATCTGGGTGTTTAAGTTCATCTTCAAAAATCTCATCTTTGGAACAAGAAAAGTAGACCAGCGATAATATCAGAATAAGGTAATGATAGAATATTCTTTTCACTTGATTTTATTCGTTTAAATTACTAGATTTAAAACTCTTTATTTATTAGAATAACAAAAGCCTATAATTTCTTACTCTACTGTAGGTATTGGCAATTTTCTTTTTATAGATTCTTTTAGGCAAACCAATGTTTCAGTGCGTGCCAAGCCAAGAGGCATTATCTTCTCTTGAATAAACTGCAAAAGTTTTTGGTTGTTTTGGGCATACACTTTAATAAGCAAATCATATTTACCAGTAGTATAGTAACACTCTACAACTTGAGGTACTTTTTCAAGAGCTGTTACAATTTCGTCATAACTATCGGCTTGCGATAAAAACAAACCAATATAGGCACAAGTAGCATATCCAATTTTCTCAACATCTACTATAAACTCAGATCCTTTTAAGATTCCAGCTTTTGTAAGTTTTTGCACACGTTGGTGAATTGCTGCACCCGAAACATTGCATTCTCTCGCAACTTCTAAAAACGGAATGCGAGCATCGTTTACAATAAGTTTTAAAATTTTCCTGTCTAACTTATCTAATTCATGTTTACTCATTTTATTGATTTTAAATTGCAGAATAAGATTGTCATACAAAAATAATGTTTTTTTTCAATTAATTAATGATATGCCGCTAATTAACATCTTTAATTTAAAGTTTTGAGTATAACCAAGGCAAATAAACCAGAAGATAATCTCAAAGATTCCTCATCTATAAGAAATGTTGATGTGTGTAACTTACCAGTATTCATTGCGC
>JAQVZQ010000008.1 GCA_028708095.1 Dysgonamonadaceae bacterium | reverse complement strand
GAGCAGCTTACGAAGATTTGCAGTTGCTCATTGATATAATGGCAGTGTCCTACCGCAGGAGTGTAAGTGAAAAGGAAAAAGAACAACTAACAAATCTTAGCGAAGAGATAAACGAACAATTGATAAAGATGCATGCCAAGCTGAAATCGCGTAACACAAGAATCAAGAACAAGAAAGAGGTGGTGGAAACGGTTAAGGTATTGATAGATGGTTCAAGTACTATATCAAAACCAATGAATGAACTTGCGATAGACACATCAGTGACGAAGAGTCCGATCAGTAACAGATAAGTAAATTTTTGTGAGATAAAGACGATGAAACATTCAATCTATTATTTACTACATACGAATAATATACTTAGGGTGTTTTTATCAGTCTAACGGAAGAAATGATAAGTCTCGAAAAAACTCAGTTATTCGACTAGAACATGTTATTCTAATAAGTTCGACCAAATATTCATAAAGTCAATTATTGAAAGACCAGTATGATAACCAGGATCAGCATCGGGAGTGGCAGGCACCATATGGATTGGACTTCCAAACTCATCTAATGTCTGATAAGCCATACAATACACTTTGTCATTTATATATCTCTTTAAAAAAACATTTGATGTATCAGCTAAAATGGACATTATATCTTTTTTTTGATCTTCAGAGGCAATTCTATAAGTATAAGCAGCAGCCCTGATCGTTTCAGGTAATGACCACCAGGGCATGTCACTGTTAATTGGTTTGCGTGTATCCAACGAAACGGAGTTGTACATGCCATATCCCATTTTAAAACCTAATCTGAAATTATGAATGAAAAAGCTGGTGAGCATTGAATTTATTTTATTAATGTCAGCTTTTTGTTTTTCGCTCAATTTTGGATCCTTTTCAATCGCATGAAAGAATTTTCCAACGAAGCCAACTAATTCCATAATATGTCCTGGTATACTAATAACATGTCCTTCATCAGTATAGGGAGCACTTTCAGAATTAATAAATTCAGGCATATCATATTTCTGATATGATTGAAATTTATTGTCATAATTTACATACTCAGAAAATATATCATTAATCAAGTCAAACCCATCATTAATGTATTGAGTGTTATGATAGAGTTCATAAAAGAGCGTACACATTCCTATCGCAATCATTTTGGGTGCATGTGAAGATTTTCCTTCCACAAATACCTCATTGTTTTTAGGATTTAAGTTTTCTTGATCGGTTCGAAAACGATTGTTTCTAATACAATTTAAAACTGTCTCATAATAGACTTTAGTCTCTTGCTCAAGCTTCTTATCCCGCAAAATGGAAGCAGCCATTATTAATCCTTTAACAGAAAAAATATCACTGTAGCCTGCTTCATCAGGAGATAAAACTATAATTTTCTTTTTCCTGTTTTCATCTAAGCTAAAAGCATTTCCCTTTGTATCCATCCAAAAAGAGATTGAGTAGCACACATACTGTTATGCCATTAGGGGGGCATGGGGGATATATTGCAGGTTTTCGGGGTTTGCGCCTTTATTTTCAAGTCATTACCCATCATATTTAACATTGATGCTTAGAATTATCCTAGAATGCTTAACCGTATTCTGAAACGTTGAAATATACGTTAAACAAGTCTGATTTGATAATAAGATAAAATAGAAAAAAACATTTCTTACGTGAATAACATTAAGAGCGACAACTGAAGATTGAAACTTACACGTAAGAAATGTTTTTAAACTTAATTGAACAGAGTAAAAAAACTTACCAAGGAGACTATCCAATTTGGTTCTTTTACTTTTCAAGTAATATATTAAGTGCCAGAAAATGGTTACTCTTTAGAATTATCAGCAAAACTTGCTGCTACTTCAATGATTTCGTCTGAAAAATAAGAATATGCAAATAAACAATAACCATGATATCCATAATCTTTTATCATTTGAAGTTGTTGTTTAACCATTTTTGCATCAATTGGCCCGAAACCATTATCTGTGTTTGTGTAAAGTTGTAATCCTGGAAATACTTTATCAGCTTTATCTTTTGGAGTATAAAGCATTTGATTTTCAATGATTTCTTTAAATTCCTCCATATTGTCTTTATAATTCATTGGATAGAGATAGTCACATATTCCATCTCTAAGCCACTGTCCGCCTGAACGATAAATAGCATCGAGTTCATGTGGTTCAAGTCCTGCCGCAGATGTAAATTCTAATTCTGGATTCTTCTCTTTAACCATGTTATGAACAGCGGTTGCTAATTCTAAGGTATGAGTAGCTCTCCAGTCGATCCATTGCTGACGTTTTTCAGCTAATAAATCCGGACCTGTAATACCAGCTTCTGCTTTATGCCAATGTATGATATCTTTTAGAAGTTGAATAATTGGATCTTTCTCGGAACTCATCAAATGAAAACCAATTGTCGTAAAATGTCCTTTATCTTTCTGATAAATTGCTATAGAAGGACTTCCATTACTTGTTGTAGCAACAGCTTTTGCATCACTTAAAACTAAATTATTGCTTCCAGTATTAATTTCTACGGAAGAGAAAAGATTGCCAAAATCATTATCCTTTACAGAGTTTATTGTATCGTGACCATCTTTGAAGTTTTCAGTTCCCTTAATACCTGCTAATGTGCCTAACTGTGGATATGTTGTAAAAGCACCTCCCGAAGGATTAATCCATACAATATCACCTCCACGATCAACATATCTTTCGAATGCAGCTAATATTTCATTTGAAATTTGTGTATAATGGCTTACAATGATGATTCCAGGAGCTTTTAAGTCATCAATTTTTTTCGGATCCTCCGTAATATACCCATAACCTAGTTCAGTATAATTCATGGTACGTTCCATTATTCCCATTTCCCAAACTCTTTCAGCAATTGTATTGGGACAAAACACCCTTATAGGATAATTTTCTACTTCAGGAGCAACGATTTTTTCAGAATTATCAACGAAATCTTGTGGATTAAAACCAAAAGATTCATTGAAACGATTACATGCAGCATCCGAATAATCAAAAGCAGCGTTCCAATAACGTGTATAATCGAGGTGAATACCATCAATATCATATTCCAAAAGCTCCTTTAATACAGATATTAAATAAGGATTTACTTCAGGATGTCCAGGAGAAAGATACATATGGTCATAATCCTTCGACAAAAAAGGTTTGTTTACCCAATCAGGACTGTTTGGTTTAGCATAATAAGAACAACTCCATGCTTGCACCTTTATGTCGGCTGCATGAGCTTTTTCAATTACATATGCGAGCGGATCGAATTCGTCATTCGCATTAACATTACCTATAAAATTAGACGATTTAAAATAAACATCCCCACGTAGCATAATATTTGCTAATATGGTATTGATCCCTGCTCTTTGGCATTTTTCAATCATTAAATCAACTGCTTCACGATTTGCAAACCCTGGAGGGTCAACCCAAATTGCACGGGTAGTAAATTCTGTTTCAGCATCCGATTTTCCTTTATCCTTGGCATCACACGTAGTGGCAAACATAAGAAGTGTCAGGCATGAGAAAGCAAATAGCAAAGTTTTACTTACTAGATTTTTCATTTTTTCCATTTTTTGTTTAGAGTTCATAAATAATTCACTTGTAATTGTAATAAATATATTGGTTTTCATTTATATTGAAATAGTTACTCAACAATATCATTTGCAAAACTACTAACAACTTTTATAATATCATCGGAAAGATAAGAATAAGCAAACAGGCAAAAGCCTTGATATCCCATTTCTTTTATAATTTCAAGTTGTTGTTTAACAATATCTGCATCAATTGGTCCGAAACCATTATCATTCTTTTTATAAAGCTGTAATCCGGGAAATACCCTATCAGTCTTTTCGATGGGAGTAACAGAGAGCTGATTTTCAATTAACTCTTTAAAGTCTTCCATATTATCTCTATAATTCATTGGAAAGAGATAGTCACACAACCCATCATTAAGCCATTGTCCACTTTCACGATAAATAACCTCTAATTCTTTTGGCTCTACCCCTGCAGCAGCTGTAAGCTTTAATTTCGGATCTTTCTCCTGAAGCATTTTTCTAACTTCACTTACCAATTCTAATGTATGACTTGCTCTCCAGTCTATCCATTGTTTTCTTTTTTCCGCCATTAAATCAGAACCTGATATGCCAGCTTCTTCTTTGTGCCAAAGAATTATATTTTTCAGGAGTTGAATAACTGGTAACTCCTCTGAATTCATCAAGTGAAAACCAATTGTCGTAAAGTGTCCTTTATATTTTTGCTTCATTGCAATAGAAGGTTCACCGTTACTAAATGTGGCAACCACATTTGCATCTACTAAAACTAAATTGTTATATCCAGTCTTCAAGTTTAATGAAGAAAATAAACTGCTAAATTGGCTCTCTTTAACAGAATTAATAGACTCATGTCCCAACTTGTAGTTATTTGCTCCTTCAACCCCTGCTATTGAGATTAATGTAAGAGAAATTCGAGCAAATCTGATTTTCTTCTCTTCTTCGTTAAATTTTTCACAGAAGATTTGAATTCCAACTCGCTGTTGAAAGAAAAAGCATCAAAGATTTGAAATTCGACATTTGTTTGTCAGAAAAATCACGGCAGATTCGATTTTCGACACCTTTTCGACTAATCTTCGGTTGAAGATTCAAGTTTCAAGTGTTGACAACGCAATCTTCCATTGAAGAAATGTTTAGAAAAGATTTTTGGTAGTTGTTGATTGACTCGAAACTCGGGAACTTATGGTTTTTGATGCACTAAAATGGACAAGTCAGGAAAAGAAAAAAGGCATAGGTTTTTTACGACAGATATTATACAATAAATATCAATTTATCTTTTTGTCAAGTGCTAAAGTTTATTTTATATAAAAAAAAGGACAAATATTGCGTTCCTGTCGTTTTGAAACAGTCATTTACTTAAAGTAAATTATTTAATTTCGAAAACTTAGAAAGCTATATTTGCCCTTTTCTTATTAAAAACTCAGAACAATGAATTTTTTAGAAAACACTCTTTATTTGAGTTTTGCAACGTTATTATGAACTTTATCAAAAGCATTAATAATATCATCCATGTCTGACTTCGATCCGAGCATAAGTCCGCCTTGCCACATCCAAAGAGATGAGTTATAAGTCTTAATTAATTCTGGACAATGATTATCCTCTTTATATTTTTCAAAATCCAATTCGCCTGCTGTGTAAGAATTTTTATAAAAGTCAGATTTAAACACCTCGCTTATCATCGGCTGAGCATATAGCGGATCGTTAGGATAACCAGTAGCCATCGGAACACCTTCTGCTCTGATCGCATCGATGAAGCGTTGACGTGGTAAACCATCAAGTTTGTCTTGATTGTAAACCATCGCATAAATATAATAAGATGCTGATGTTGCGCCTTTGTGCAATTTAACTGGAGTGACACCAGGGTATGCAGCAAGCTTTTCATTTAGGTATGCTCCGTTTTCGTTTCTTTTTTTGTGTTGCTCTTCAAGTTTTTCCATTTGGCACAATCCAATAACTGCTTGGTACTCTGCCATGCGAATTTTATTTGCTAAAATGAGTGCTGAAATAGAACTAATCTGTCCAGACACAGATCCTGATGCGTAACCAAAGTTATGGTATGAATACAAGCGGTCATAATATTCGGTATCGTTAGTAAGAATTGCACCCCCTTCACCAATGGGAAGGTTTTTAGATGCTTGGAAACTAAAGCAACCAGCATTACCGAAAGTTCCTACTTTTTTTCCACCTATTTCTGCAAGGTGAGCTTGGCATGCATCTTCCACAACATACAAATTGTGTTTCTTTGCGATTTTCATTATGGTTGGCATGTCAGATGGATAACCGCATATGTGAACTGGGAGAATACCTTTGGTTTTAGGAGTTATTTTCTTTTCAATCTGTTTGGGATCAATTTGAAATGTCTCTGGATCAATATCTGCAAAAACTGGCATTGCACCTTTGTAAAGTATCCCGAAAATTGATGCACTAAACGTGTATGGAGAACAGATTATCTCGTCGCCTGGACCGATATCCAACTGCATCCACGCAGCACTTAAAGCGTTGGTACCGTTAACTGTCGTGAGACAATGCTTTGTACCATGCATTCCTGACCATTTTTTTTCGAATTCTGCAACATTTTTACTACGTGACCAAACACGATTACCCATCACTTCATTCATTTTGGGATTGAATTTTTCAGCATCCCATTGTGGCCATTGTAACCATTTCTTACTACCGCGAACAGGAGTTCCACCTAAAATAGCAGGCTTATCTGTTGTATCTAGTGAATTTGCAAAAACAGGTGTTATACCAGAAGCGACTACGCCTGTAGTAGCAGCAGCTAACGTACCTATAAAACGACGTCGACTAATTTCATTACTTTTCATGTTGATCTTTTTAATTAAACATTATTATTTTTATTGTATTGACTTTATTTAAACATTGCTATTTCGTATGTTATTAAAACTATTTGTGAATAGTGAGGATATCCAAGGTCGTGATTTTTCACTGTATATTATTAAAACTCATCGACCATTTCAACAGAAAATAGCAAAATGTAAATCCCTTCAGCAGCCCATGTTGTAATACCACTTTTATTTATATTTAAAGTATCTCTTGCATCCATGAGAACAACAAGATTGACAAATATAGAATATATACGACTAAACCTAACCTCTAATCACGCAACACAATGCTCAAAACACGTAAAGATGCTATATTAAAGCACATTATAAGCCTCAATTGCAGGTACAGGTAAACAGTGACTTGATTAAAAAGTCATCACCAATGCCAATATTGCATATCCAAGCATCGTCACCAACACTGACAGATTTTATATTTGAATTGTCTTTCAATGTTATTAGCCCATTGTGTATATTCTTTAGAGTTCCAATTGATTGAAAATTATTATCTAGAAGGGTTGCTCCATTGTAGTCACTGATAAAACTCATACTTGTATTTGTTTTCAATTGCCCATCTTCTATATCAGTAATGCTTAGTCGACCTATCAGCAAATCATCCTGCGTAATAATCTTCACCTTTCCATCCATTAACTCAAATTTTTCTAAAGGATGTACAGTTGTTCTTAAAGAATTGCTAAAGTGTGCTATTCGATGTTCCACATTTTCATGCGTATATTTTTTTGCATTATCTAGTTCAACCATAAAAGTTCCTGTTTTTGCGTCCACACTGACTACTTTACCTCTAATTTCTTCAGATTTAAATTCTTTTCCTTTGACACGAAAATAAGAACCTTCATTAAAAAAGAGGCGAGTCAATTTACCATCTTTAAAAGTTGCCACCACTCTTACAGCATCTGTTTCAATATCGTATTTATTCAAAACCTTTTTTGATCCTTCGGGATCATAAATAACAACTTCTTCCAGAGAATCCCGATTAATTACGGCAACATGACCTGTACCACAATCTGGATAAATCAATTGAGCACTTTGAAATAAACTTTTGTCACCCTTATATGGAGCTAACACACTAACAAAGGTGCTTTTCAACGGAACTCCTTCTTCAGACTTTCTGCTAGCAATCAAATACTTTAAAATACTTTCTTTGTCTCGGGGTTTATCATAAGCATCTGCTATAAAAACATCCTGATGTCCATCAGGTAATAATAATATACGCAGTCGTGCATCTTTATCTCGTATATGACGGAATTCTAACATTCCATTCCCGCTTTTAAGTTGTTGTACGTTAAAGAGATGTTGATATCCTGATCCGCGATAGGCTCCGTATCCAGTCAGATGACCTTCTTTTCGAAGCTTGTCATTGTCATACATCCATCCAGCTTGAACGTTTGGGCCCGCAAACGTGCCTGAAAGCGTATCACTCCATTGACTACCGAGATGTATTACTTCACCAGGAGGACCATGCAATGAATAATCATGGCGGGTACCACCAATTAGATTAAAAAAGTCAACAAAATAACTTTGTTCATTGTCTGTATCAACCATTATTATATTACGTCTGTAAGTCTTAGCATCAATATATGCAGGAGATGAAGCATCCATAACACGAGCAAAAGAACCTTCTGCAAATTCATGCAACGTTCCAGGAAGGTTTCTTTGTTGGCGCTTTGAATCTACAACAACAGTATTATGAGAGACTGTATTAGTTGACCACGAATAGATTCCTGGCACAAATGCGTTCATAGCATCTGGATAACCTAAATCGGGCATCATTTTTTGTCCATTGGCGAAAATCTCAAAATTCAGAAAATCCCAATGATAATGCGAATAATGCATTCCATAAGTTAGTGATACAGCTGTTTGATCAGTTTGATTGTTCAATATTCCTAAACCATACCCTGCAAAAAGATGCGAGGGTTTAGGTTTGACCACTCTATTATCTGGAAGTGCAGGAATTGAGACAAGCGGTTTTCGAAACAAAGATGCAAATGAGGTAAAACTCTTCCCTTTTGAACCATTAAGCCAATGAAGGTATTTATCCTCTCCATAATTATTATATGCGATTTGATATACATCTGCGTTCTTCCCAACAATGCCTCCCATGACGGAACCTCCATCACCCACATCTGGTGTATATAGTCCGATTGCTACCATATCTAAGGGGGCATCAATCAGTTTTTTCAAACGCTTTTCTCCAAACAAATCAATATCCATTTTAGACAATTTTTCAGCAATTTCTGTCATTCGTTCCACCCAGATAGTGTTATATCCAGGAGATTCAAAAGGTATTCCATCCCTTTTTATTTGATTGTACATAGCATATTTTAAGCCAGAGGTTGAAAAGCTGGAAGAGTTTCTGTTGATCAACAAATTGATAGCTTCAGTCCTATCAGCATTCTGTCGCGATAAATGTAAAGTAATCAAAGCGTTTTGATGCATGCCAAAATTTCCATGAATTTTTCCTTGTATTACTCCGTCAATACCATCCTCCAAGAGATTTGCTTCAATAAAAGAGCGTATTTCCTCACCAGATTTCCCGATACGACGCTGCAACACCTCTTCTCGGTCTATTCGATCCCAAACCATATCGTAAACCTCAGCAAAATTCGTTATAAGATAAGTTTCCCATATCAGATTCAATACTTTTCCACGATACCGCTTTTTTTGTTGTTTCATCATCAACCCATAGCGCGACTGATTCTCATAATCCATCGATGGATAAACAGTTGCAATCTGATAAAGCATTTCGATTGCTTTTGATGCATACTTTGCCTCTCCAGTAAGAAGATAAGCCTGACCAAGACTTGTAAGACCTGGTCCTATATGATTTTTCCACATCCATTGATTGGCATAAGCAATAAACCAATACCTTTCACCCGATGATGATTTCCAGCCCCAACCATCATCAACATACTTTGTATCCCATCCCTCTTTTTTTGTAAAACCACTTTGATAATAGGATACATAATCATTGGAAGGATATACCTCTCCCCCTATTGGACATTTCACTTGTAGTGGATGTTCAGGGTTGACAATCCATGGATATTTACCTGCAACATTGAATATAGCATCTCCATGCACGGGACAACCAACTGTGCTTAAATCAAAAGCGCGGGGCACAGATGCACTTGTGATTAATTTTGACAATGCAGCACTTTCGAACTTTAACCAGTAATCAGCATTTTTGAGGATTTTATTTCTAACAGTTTTTGCTGAGGAATACTCTGTAACATTACTCCTTGCAATTTTCATCAAACTGTCAGGGTAAATCATTTTTCTGTCTTTTAAAGGATACTGAATAATGCGTTCCGGCACTTGGTGAAACGGAGGTATTACCAAATCAGTGGACGATTGAGCGAAAAGGTTCATCTGGATGACAACAATGACAAAAAACAGCTTATATCTCATAATAAATTATTTTTACTTGTATTGATTTTCAGAGGATCTCGGGAATGTCCCTGCAATCTGTTTGGACTAAACCTAGCACTCGGGAATGTCCCTGCAATCTGTTTGTAATAAAACTAGCACTCGGAAACGTCACTGCAATTTGTTTAAGCTAAAAGAGGACGTTCGGAATGTCCCTGCAAAATGTTTGGACTAAAAGAGGACGCTCGGAATGTCCCTGCAATCTGTTTAAGCTTAAAGAGGTGTTATAGATATCAATATCAAAAGAAGCGAGATGAAATGCATCTCGCTTCGCTTGCTTAGGTCTCAGACAAGTGCTATTTCTTAGGAGTTTGTTATTAATTGGCTCAAGTCCGCAGACTTGCACCAGCCAGATATATCTTTTAGTGCGCTACCGCATAAATTCTTATCCCTGTCAAATCAACATCCAATATAGTTTTACCTCTGACTTTTGAAAGACTTATCTTCCGTGAGTCTCCCTCTAATTCGGGACTATAGAGTGACAAATCAGAGATATTGAAGCGTTTATCATCGATTTCAAATTTCAATCGGTTATTCTCTACTTCTGACTCAATCTTGTCTAACACTGGTGATTGCGATATATCTTTGACTATTGGATGAGGAATCGCTTTGAGTTTGCTGTTCATAAAATGGAGCACTTTATTTCCATTGTAATCACGTAATCTCACTACCCAACCTTTATCACCCGAAACTTGACGTACAATAGGTGAGAAGTCGCCATCCAAAACAATTTGTTGGAATACCTCACTCTTATCTGAGATAGAATCCATCATTTTTAGGTTCTTACCTCTATTTTTCATTAGTTTGTCAGATAGCGGACGTTGTCTTATATTTCCCTTCTCGTCGTGTGTACCAAAAGGTAGAGAAACCCAAGCAATACCTCCTTTAGAAATATATTTTTCAATAGCGTTATACTGATTATCAGATAGAGATGCCACACCGTCAAGTAGCAGTGGACTTTTTTCTGACAACAAGAGTTCCGCATCTGCCAGCTCTATGTATCTCAATATCCTGTATCCTATATTGTTTTCCAGAAGTTTTTTTGACCACATTTTTGTTTTAGCCCAGTGTTCTACACCTTTCTGATCTCTCCAACCATTAATTCTGCAATAGTAGTTGTAAACCAACCTAACTTCAGGGAAATCATTTGAAACATGGTGGTTTAAATTGCTGTGTTTTACCTCCCAATTATTATAGGGTCGAATAACATCCTCTGTTTCTAGCGAATCGGCAGGATCTTCTTCATATACCCTATGATTAAACGTGCTGGCCCAATTAGCAACACCCCAAAAACGAGCGAGGCTCCATCCTAAATAACCTCCGTCGGGATAAATTGTATAACTGAGTGCAATAGCAGGAGAATCTCCTCTTTTCTTTGCAATGTCTTTTTGCTGCAATGCTTCAGCGTCCATCTCTCCCCAATTTACTGAACGTGTATTGATACCTACATTTTCAAGCATGTAGAAGTCCAATTTATCAGCAATTCTCTCCAAATTGAGAGATATTGAATTGAGAACAATAGGCCCAGTTGCAGAACAACAAGTGAAAAGTGGTTTCTTACCAACCACCTGTTTTACCATATCAACATGATCGGCAATAATATCATCCTTCATATTTATCCAGTCTCTAAATACAGGATTATCATAATTACCCCAATAAAGCATTGGTTTAGTCATGTCACCCCAGAAACTCTTATCGGAAACAGGAGGCACTTTTTGTCCGTAATCTCTTTTAAATCTTTCAGTACAAAATTTGCAACCACATGCTCTCAAACCCACATAGTCACACATATCATCAATCTCATATCCATCGAAATCCACTTCTCTTATCAGACGCTCTAAATATTTTTTATGCATATCCAGAAATCCAGGATTGTTATGGCAGAACGCATCCATATAGTATTGTCGAGAGTAACCTCTTGAACCATCAATTATATCTACTTCAAAAAGATCCTTGAAAAGATGTCCTTCATATTGTGCATGTTCTGCAGCCTCGGGGTCATGGAACAAAAGAACATGATGCCTGTGTGAACGATGAAGTTTCTCTTTTTCTTCTTGAGTTTTGGGTTGGTGAACATGATTACAGGAATAATGTTCTATAAACTTAATATCGTATTGATGCAACTCTTCTTTTACGAAGTTGAAGTATTCATTTAAACGACCAAAATAATTTGAATAATCGAACCTTACATGGAAGCCATAATTCATAGCAGTATCAATGTTGGCACTTGCAAAACCCTCAGCCCTTCTTTTTACTTTATCTTTGATAACTTTTTGTGACCAAAGCAAATCTTCAAGTGTATTCCACCAACTAGCAACTCTTCTTGGTGTAAATGGTATATCGGGAGCTTTAGGTGCATAAATTATTTTAGATGCGTTATAATGTTTACTCTCAATAAGAGGAGTTCTAACTATTGACGGATATAACTTATCCCCAAAGCCAATTCCTGCAGCAATGAGGGTTGATTTTTTCATGAAATCTCTGCGATTAATATTTTTTTTTGTGTCCATATTTTATCGTAATGAGTGAATTGTTTTTATAATTTGATCTTCAACTGAAGATTTAAAAGGAGATGGTTGATTGTAATAATACATAGAAGGCTCTACTTCATAAATCGTCGGTGTTTTTTCAATATATCTTTTAGATGGTATATAACAAGATACATCGTTTGAGTAAGCGATAATCCAAAGTTTGTCAGAACCTAATTCTTTTTTTAATCTTTGGCTATATTCAGAAACCACTTCGCCTCCTAAAACAATCATATCAAGATCGTTTCCAAAACGCCACACCTGAATAGGATATTTCACATAGCTTGGAACCTCTAATCCTATTGCTTTCCTTTCAAGAGCTAATCGGGAATAATATCCTTTCACAGTAATATTACTAGTATTATCAATGAACTCTTTAGTATCAGGCACATTATTAAATGGCAGCTCTATATTTGCATATTTAATAGTTGGAGTTGTTTTAATTGGTGTGAGTGTCATTGATAAAAGATTGTCCACTTCATCAGCTATCATTTTGCCATATTTTTCAGCACCATAAAAAGGATTGTTTTCTATTTCCTCAGTAGTAATAGCTTTGGGATTAATATCACCTCCACATCCAACAGCCACTAATGCTGTAACACCTGGATATCGCTCTTCAATTATTTTCTGACTAACCCCTACCCAATCTCCGTGAATTGCATTATTGTTACTTCCTGCACAAACAGCATGACAAGAATAAGTCAAAAACAAACATTTTATATTGCCTTTTACATCTGTAATTTTCATCAAAGGCATATCATAGTCCACAACATCAACTCCACGTCTGTTCATTGCAAAATCAACTTCTCCTTTACCCCATGAAATAAAAGAAGGCTCTCTTGATTTTATAGCCTTTAAAGCTACAATCTCTAATTTATCAGTCAAGTCTTCTCTATACTTATTAATATGTGAAATCTGTTCAATAGGCAATAAGTTTCCATCAAATGCTGTTTTGAGTGATGTGAAATGTAATATATTGATCAATGTTCCAATCTCAGGGCCAGAGTGTGTATGCGAAGCACTAATTGATATCCTATCCGGATTGATAATTCCTGAAAGTCTTTTTTTTACAGAATCTGTAATCTGATAAGAAATTCCAATTAAATCTACTGTAATCATTAATGACAAATCTTCGTAGCTATTGCCAAAAGCGATTGCTTTTGCATTTAAAGGTAACGATACGGTATCGCTCTCTGTCTGTGTTCTAAGAGCAAACCCTGCCAATCTTATAGGATATTCGGGGGTTATATCAATTGATGCAACTCCAACTTTAATTTCTTTTCCTTTGGATGATTCTTGAGAATAAGCATTAAAATTATAGAGCAACAATATGAAAATCATTGCTAGGGTCTCATATTTTTTCATTATTGTATTTTTGAGTTTGAATTATTAAATTCGTTAATATGAAGCGTAGTTAAAATAGATAATTTCCGATATAGCTTCTGCAATTAATGCATGTCCAGCATCATTTGGATGAATTCCGTCTAAAAACAATGAATCAATATTTTTCTTCAATCCATTAAACGCTGCATATTTGTAAAACAACTTCCATGAATCTACTACATCTATTTTTTCTTCTTTTGCAATTTCAAGAATGCAATTAGCATATGCTTTCACCTGATTATACCGAAAAAGTTCATACTTACTTCCTAAAGGATTAGGAGTTAATAAAACGACTTTTCCTCCCTGTCTTTTAATTTTTTTGATAAAATATTTGATGTTTTTTTTATATTGCTTAAGCGGTATTCTTGATGGACTATTAATTCCTCCGTCTTGATAGGCATCATTCAATCCAAAATTTATAATCACCCAATCTGAATTATGAAGTAATACGGTTTCATGAAACCTATCCATGCCGTGACTTACTTTCGCAAAGTCGTTATCTTTTATTGAACCAGTGTGACTACTACCTTGTCCAGAATTGACAACTTTATTACTTATCCCTACATAATCTAACAATTCATGCAATCTGATTGAATATACTTTTTCAACACCTTTTCTGGGTGCTGTAGTGGAGTTTCCAAATGCAACAACAGTTAGTGAATCAGGTTGTGCGTATATATCAGAATTCCAAAGTATAAATAAAACAAAAGAAATAAAAGCTAATCTTCTCATGAAGTTAATAAATATTACAGCTGATGTTATGACTTTAAATGAAACTCTATCAATCCTTCCATCGGATTTTTATATATCTTTCCTATTTGCATACCATTCTCAAACGCAACTTTCTCCAAAACTGTTTGAAAGTAATAAGCTATTGACCCAATACAATTGAATGAATACTTTTCATAGTCTGGATAGTTGGTTACTATATTTTTAAATAAATCTTGAAAGGAATTATAAACTAATTGATAATAATATGTATTACTCTCTAAATTACTCCCAACAAAATTGGAAAATGATGCACAATAGGCATTAGCTGTTTGGCTAGTGTACACATTATTTAGAATCTCCTCAGGTGATAATTTGAATTCATTGAAAAATTCATTCTTTACGTTTGATGGCATATAACCTCTAATATAATCACCAATTAATTTTTTACCGATATAACTACCACTGCCTTCATCTCCTAAAAGAAAACCAAGTGATTCAATGTTATGAACGACATCTTTACCATTATATATACACGTATTTGTGCCAGTTCCTAAAATAGCTGCAAAGCCCTTCTCATGTTTCAAAAGGGCTCTTGCTGCAGCCAACAAATCTGTTTCAACTATTATTTTTGCTATATTAAATAAGTTGGAAATTCCTTTTATTAATATGCCATCAGATTCTTGAGAATACCCTCCACCAGCACTATAAAAATAAATATTTGCAACTTGATCTGCTACATCTTTTATTTTTTGCGGCAAATTTTCTCTTAGGGACTGTGTAATATATTCGGTGTCTACAAAGAAAGGATGATAACCTTCCGTTTGAAATACAAGTTCATTTTTGCCATTATTTAATAAACACCAAGTTGTATTTGTTGAGCCTCCATCAGCAATTAAAATCATAGAAATAATTATTTAAGTTGATTTATAAAACATCTTAGTTGTGTGTTACTTAAGATTGTTTTTTTAATCTTATTTTGTGACCCCATATCGCATATAGTCCGATTAATAAATAACAAGGAACCACCATTAAATAAGCTTGTTTTGGATCAGACCAAGAAGCTATTTTCTCATATAGCAATGGAAGAACTGCCCCTCCTGCTATAGCCATGACAAGTAACGAAGAGCCTGTTTTTGTAAATTTCCCTAAATCTGATATAGCAAGAGGCCATATTGATGGATAAATTAATGAATTAGCTAAACCCAATAAGGCAATAAATAAAACAGAAGTATATCCAGTTGTGATTTGTGAGATTGCCACAAAGCAAATTCCAAGAATGGCGGACAATATTAGAGCTTGTCGTTGTGAAATATATTTAGGTATACAGGTTATTCCAATTACATAGCCTGTTAGCATACCAAATAGCGTGAGTGATGTGAAAAACTTTGCAGTGCTTAAGGGTATTCCTTGCGAAGACCCATATCCAATAATTGTATTCCCTGCAATAACCTCTATTCCAACATAAATAAATAGTGTGAAAACACCTAAAAGCAAATGAGGAAATTGAAATATACTCTTTTTATCTGAACTGTAACTAGTTTCACCTATCATCTCTTCTTCCTCTTCTTCTACCTCAGGCAAAGAAGAAAAATGTATTAATACCGCAACTATGATTAATGAGAGTGCTATGAAAACATATGGTAGTATAACTTGACGAGCTAACTCATTCAACATTTCGGTTTTTGCAGCTAATGATATCACTTCTAAAGATGCTGTTATATTATCTGCATTCTTTAAAACAATAGAACCTAAAATAATAGGCCCTAATATCCCAGCAACACCGTTAGCCAAACCCATTATACTCATTCTCCTAGCACCACTCTCGCGAGGTCCAAGTATAGTTACATACGGATTAGCTGTAGTTTGAAGAATTGCTAATCCTAACCCTTGCACAAACAAGCCTAATAAGAATATCCAATAGGTTCTAGTGATTGCAGCTGGTATAAATACTAAAGAACCAACAGCCATACAAAATAAACCAATTGAAAGGGCTTTTTTATAGCCAGTTTTTTTCAATATATATCCCGATGGAAGTGCCATCACAAAATAAGAGATATAAAATGCAAATGAAACAAGCATTGCCTGTAGATCAGTTAATTCACATGCAATTTGCAAATACGGTATTAAAACTGCGATTGCCCAAGTTACAAATCCGAAGATAAAAAAGATGGCTCCAATTATAAATAATGGATAAATATAATCTTTTGTATTATTTTTATTCATAGTAATATGTTGTTATTTAATCTATTTTGTCTTTCAGATTTTGTCTTTCAGAGCTTGTAAAGCTTTAGCTACGCTTCCATGTTCAAATAAAAAATCGCGTGCCTCATCATAGTTTTTCAAATTCGATTTATCCACTAAAATTCGAACTGCTCTGTCTGTAATCTTATCATTAATGAGTTGAACATTGATCATCCTATTATCCAAGACTCTGCCTAATTGAATCATCACACTTGTACTAATCATATCAAAAACCATCTTTTGAGAGGCTCCTGACTTCATACGTGTGCTACCAGTAACAAATTCAGGACCAACAACTACTTCTAATGGAAAGTCTGATTCTTTAGCTATTGGTGAATTATAATTATTTACCAAGCAACAAGTAGTAATATTATTTTCTCTGCATTTTTGCAAACCGTATAAAACAAAAGGTGTAGTTCCACTAGCAGATATACCTACAACAATATCTTTGGATGTAATATTTTTTTCTTTCAACATTATCCATGATTCCTCTGTATCATCTTCTCTCTCCTCTAGTGCTAAAACGAGTTTATCAACTCCTCCAGCTAAAACAACTGTTATTTCGTCATTTTCCATTCCATAAGTAGTAGGAAGCTCTAAAACATCTAAAACAGATAGTCTTCCACCGGTACCAGCACCTAAATATATCATTCGTCCACCCGCTTTAACTTTTTTTACTACAGCATTTATCAATTTATCTAATTGAGGTTTTGCTGCTTCTATAGCAAGAGGGATTTTTTTATACTCTGTAATTAACCCAGTAGTTAATTCCTCAACGCTTTTAGTTTCTAAATCATTATACAACGATGGTTGCTCTGTTGTCTTGTTCATTTTTTTTGCTTTGTTTTTAATTGTGTAATATATATTATTCAGTATTCTATTTGATAATTAAATATATAGAGTTGATAACTTATATGACTAAATTATCAACTCTATATATTAATTTTTTTTTCGTATGAAAAAGTGTTACTTAATTAATAACTCTTATCGGTTATTCTCTTTTATTGATGACATAATTGTGTCCTCAACAGTCATAGAAAATGTATCAGGCATACCGTACCATATAAATGAATCATAGCCTTCATAATTACGTTTTTCAATGTGCAAATGTGTAGGAAGATAACTTGATACATCATTTGTATATGCTGCAACAGAAACTAATTGATCAGGCCAAAGATTTTTTACATCCAAACTATATGAGGAGGTTGCTTCTCGTGAAAATCCAACAAGCTTCCAGTTTCCAATATTCAAAGTATGTACATAAACAGGCATTGATGTTGGCATTGTATTTTCATCATAATATGTTAGCATTATATCACTCCATTTTCGGTTTCTTTCTGAAATCATATCATGTTCTTTTTCCATGAAACTCTTTTTGAATGCTATGACTTCTTCACGAACAAGTGGATTAATTGGTAGTTGAAGTGTGTCGAGATAAAAAGATGTTGGGCCAGCAATTTTCTCCATTGGACCACTTAAAACAGATATTACCTCATTAGCTAACTTCTCTCCCGTTATTTCTTCTCCTTGATCTATTGGGTTGATATCACCTGCTGTTCCTTGTAGAAAAATAGAATTAGATGTTGCTGTCTTTTCTTCTATTATTTTCCTGGCTACTCCTGGAAAGTTTGCAGAAATAGTGTAGTGAAGTGCTCCTTCTGTACTAAAAACTGGATGACAAGCTGCCATAAATAGATAACTTTCGTCATTGCTTTTAGTGTACTTAACTTTAATCACATCTACAGCATTATCATATAGTTCGGGGTGCTCAGCAAGACTTCTATTATATCCTAAATCCACTTTACCTCTTCCGAAATATAGTTCTGCAGGACTTAAATTTGAAAGCGATTCTTCCACACTTTTCACTATTGCATCTTTTACTTGTACATAAAGATATAAGCTATCTGCTAATCGATTACTAACCTGCCACGTTGGCCAATTCTGAGCCACTGGTGCAAAATGTGTATGCGAAGCATTTATAAATATAGAAGAAGCGGGGATCCCTGTACTGTTGAAAATGTCTTCTTTTACCATACCTATAAAAGTATCATTTATACCAGTGACATCTAAACCAACAATAACTATGGTGTTTTTATCATCCTTTATAGAAAGCGCATGAGAATAGATATCCTTTTTGCTACGATGTTCTCCGGAATACAATTTGCTATTAATATCAACACCATATATAGAATTATCAACCATTAAAATGTTTTGAATATCTTCTTTTATCGTAACATCGTTTTTGTAAGCAATTTTAACCCAAGTATTCTCATGATGATCCCCACCAAATTGATACATAATTCCATCTTTGGTTTGAGCAATCAGTTTTTTGTTATTTGCCACTAAGCTTACGATGTTGTTCAGTTTGTCATATTCAGTTTCTTTCCAATCCAATTCGTTTTTTGATAAATCAGCCACCCAAAATGAACCATCATTATCAACAGCATACAGAGAGTTGTTAAATACTGCAATTGCGTTAATTGACTTATTAATCGAGTTTAATTTTTTCCAACTTAAGCTTTCATCATCCAAATCAGATTTCAATAGTTTACCATCGACGGAAATTGCATAAAGAGTACTTCCAATTCCAGAAATGTACTTTATCTTATCGGCTCTTCCGAGATTTTCCCACTGAGAGTTAGTAACAGATTCTTTTTTCAACAATGAATTATCGCTAATAATATAAAAACTATTATCAATGCCAGTAATTGCAGTAAAAGAAGGAATCGTTTCTATTTCGATCCATTGAAGTGTAAAACGCCCTTCCCAAGGAGCGGCATATCCACCTAATGCTAATGAGATTAAATCATTTTCTGGTTCGAGGCTTACCTTGGAAGTCCCAACTTGATATACATCCTTGGTGCAACTAAAGCCCAAGAATATAACAAAAGACAATAATACTATACTCTTTATTTTCATATTTTGCGATTTTAAGATTGTTGATTTATCTTTTTGTAAGTATTATGCAATTATAATGATAAACAATTATAACATACTAATTGCTTTCGAATCTCTTGATATTTTTTTAACTGCCTCTGCAATTTGCTCCATATTTCTTTTCGTGCCTAAAAGCATGGTTTGACCAAACCATACAGCTTCTTGAGTTAATTTATCATTTTGAGGGCACTCATTACGTTCAAGCCAATCATTCATTGTTTTTTCACCATAAACATTTAAATAGTGCTTGTTTTTGGCAAGATTTCTAACGTAAGGATTTTTAGATAAAGAAGTATACCCACCATAACAAGGAATTCCTTCGGCGTTAAGTGCTTTAATAAATTTGGATCGACTCATGTCAGAAAACATCTTTTCATCATAGCGAAACATATATAAATGATAAGCACTGCGCGTTGTACCATCATAGAGTTTAGCTGGAGTAATACCATCAATTTCATTAAATAATTGTGTTAAGTAATCAGCATTCTCCGATCTTCTTTTTACTTGCTCTTCTAAACGAGTCATTTGAGCTAAAAGGATAGCAGCTTGAAACTCAGTTAACCTAAGATTAGATCCACGTATTCCTGAACCTGGTTCTAATGAAGCGGAATCAGTGTTTTGTCCTTGATGATGGAACCCATAACATTTATTATAGAAATCTTCATCATTTGTTATGATAGTACCTCCTTCTCCAGAATTCAAATTTTTGGAAGCTTGCATGCTAAATGCTCCGCCCAAACCGAAGTTGCCAACACACTTTCCTTTCCATTCTGCTAAATGTGCTTGACAAGCATCTTCAATCATAGGAATATTGTGTTTTTTAGCAATATCCAGTACTGCATCAACATCAAAAGGCGAACCTCCAATATGTACAGGCATCATTACTTTTGTAGAAGTAGTTATTGCATCTTCTATTTTTGAAGCATCTATTTGAAAACTTTCAATATCTACATCGACAAATATAGGTAGGGCATAATTTTGAGTTATCACATTATAGGTGGCGATAAAGGTATACGGAGGTATTATAACTTCATCTCCTGGTCCAATATCTAATGCTCCAAGCATTGAAGTAAGAGCAGTAGAACCACTAGACGTTGCCAAAGCAAACTTTGCACTTGTAATTTTCTCGAACTCCCTTTCATATCTTGGTACAGTTTTACTACCCAATCTACACCACTGTCCACTTTTCAAAACCTTTAATAACTCATCCTCTTCTGCCCGTCCAACTATAGGCCATCCTGGCCAAGTAGCGTTAAATGCCTTTGGCCCTCCTAATATTGCTGCTTTTTTATTATTTTGTGCAATCGAACCATGTATATTTTGAAGTCCGAAAGTTAAGCCCACTCCCAAGGCTGAGCTTGTATGAAGGAATCTCCTTCTGTTCATTTTGTTACTTGTTTTCATATTGAACTAATTTTAATTACTTATCATTTTTGACTGAAACCAATATTATAACACATTCATAATAAATATTAACTTATAAAGTTTTACAACTCATATTATGTGTTCATAAAATAATAGTCTATGATGTTTTATGTAAAATGTAAATATAATTAATACTTATCCAAACAACGCTCTTTATACGCAGTTAATTACTCAAATAACGCAAAGCAAAAAACCTTTAACATTACGCTTCTTTTCCTATACAAAAACTTTTAAATAATTGAATACAATTACAATGCTCTTTTTAAAAGAAATTTATAAAACTAAGTTGATGGCAACTTTTACATCTTATTATATCGTTTGTTGAATTTGCTGCGCATATCACTTGTTTTAAAATTTATCCGAAAGTATAAAAAGGAAAACTAAAATAAATCATCAATTTTCTTTAGCTAAATCTAATGCAGTTGTTATTATGTAATATTTTGCTAAAGTGTTAGAAACTTCCCATTTTGGCATATTTTGAGTAACTAAAATTTCAAAAAAAGTTTGAGCTACATTTTGAAAATGCTCTTCATGTCCTTTCTTTTCTTCATTAGGAATATTTATCAAATACTCTTCGCTAGTTGAAGAAGGTAATTCTATTGAAATCGTAGGATATTCTTTCTTTATTTCTTCAACTGCATCATGCAAATTAGAATCAAACTCATCCTTATTTACATCTGCTGCCTTCTTAATATATAGTTGCTTGGTGAAGTTGGTCGATTTATCCTGAATGGTTTTAAGAGAGGCTTTAGAACCTTTAATCAATGAACTAAAAGTATCTCCAGTTCCTTCAGGTGCTTTGTAGTTCCAAATTACTTTTAATGCAATATTTACATCTTTCACTTTATAGTGAATAGTACCATTGGCATATACTTTTAGCATATCGTCTTCTATGTATTTTTCCAAATAACTGGGGAAAGTCTCGACATTTGTAGATTTAGTAAAGTCAGCCAGACTTAACACTGTGGGCCAATGAGTCGCAGAAATTACTTCAACATCTTCTGTATAATTAATTTCTTCTTCTGGAAAACTTTTCCAGTGCGCAATATCTATTAAATGTGTTGTTACGTCGGCAATACCTTCTCCTTGTTGTTCAACATCGTAATACCATGCGGGTCTAATCAGAGGTTGACCTGAAACTTCTTTGTAGAAATGATGCACACTTTCCATTGACATGGCAGGTTCACTTTCTGTTCCAAGTAGTAATTCTCCAAATAGTTCTTTATTATTGAGAAGTTTACGTTCAATGATTTCAAACACATCATATCTTTGGGTCATCATGTCGTATAGCATAACGTTGTTTGCTTGTGCTGTATCGTATGCTAGCTTCAATAGCTCAAAATTTTCCTTGTTTATTGCCATTGGTTTATCTGATAATACATTAAACCCTGCAGCAGCCGATTGAAAAATATAGTTAGTTTTATCTCTGTTATTTCCAGCTAAAACAACAACATTCCCTTTCTTTTCTGAAAGCATTTTTTCCAAATAATCAGCTCCACTGTACACAATTTCTTGCCAATGTGTGGGGTTTTCCTCTCTATTGTTATACGATTCTACACGTGCTAGATATTGATCTAATTCACTGCCTTTTTCACCGTAAACATATACTGTATCATTTAATTGTTTTATTATACTCTTTTGCAATAAATCTGCATGAAAGTGACCAGGGGCTAATACAATTAACTTAACTTCTCCATCTGCACCATTAAAAGTATTCATTGGAGTTTCTTTTTTATCAGAAAGTTGACAACCAATAAGCAGTAAGAATAAAAATAAGATTTTAAAATATTTCATTTGGCAAGTGTTTTATAATATTGAATTGGATTATTTAATTATTACATTAAACAGAACCTATAGTTTTTTTATAAGTTTTTTAGCTTGCTTCTGTCCTTTTTTATATGTAGCATCCATTGAAATTATTTTACCAGCATAGCGTTTGCTCTGGTTAGAAGCTTCCATAAAGGTAAATATTTCAAGTGTCTCTTTTTCTGAAACCGGAGCAATACGAGTTTTGAAGAATTTAAGTATCTCGTCTAATAATAAGCCGTACCCATCATAACCACCGACAGGCTCAATACTTTTAGAAGTGAAAGCTGAACCGCCATACCCCGCTTTGCCTTCTCTGATGCCTCTAAAAGTCCCAATTCTTCCATCTTCCCATAGTCCTACAACAACATCAGTGCCTTCAGCAGACATTCTATTTACTGATTTACATCCAGTACCCATAATAGTGAAAAGTGTTTCTACACCATGAATGCCATACCAAGAAAAATCAGGATGTGAAGGTTCACTTGATGCTGGAGAGTAGCAGTCTGCGCCAAATACTTCACCAAATTCGCCATTTCTAATTTTTAAAGTCTGTTGACTAAATCGTAAAGCAGACGAAGAAAAAACAGGTACATTGTATTTGTTAGCTAATTCAAAAATAGCAATAGCTTGAGCTAAATCGGCACCAACAGGTTTATCAATAAAAACAATTTTACCTGCTTTAAAGACCTTTTCGGCTTGCTCTAAGTGTACGTTGCCATCATTTGTTTCAAGCATAACACAATCAACTTTTGACAATAGTTCCTCTATTGAGTTCACAATTTCAACACCATATGTTTTTACTTCTTCAGTGTACTTAGGTATTCTATCAATACTTGATTGTATTGTCCTAGATCCATGTGGATAAGCTGCTACAATTTTGAAGTCGCTATATTCCGCTTTTTTATCGTCGCCATTCAAAAGCTTGGTAAAAGCTGTAGCATGTGAGGTGTCTAAACCTATTATCCCAATTTTCACTTGTGCTTGTAAAGTAAACAACACAGTTCCTAAAAAGATAATAATGAATGATAGAATTTTTTTTCGTCCCATAATATTTTTTTGTTTTTTAATTTAGCAAAGAAGCACTTGCTTTGTCAAGATATAGCACAGCATTTTCTTTTGTTCTTAATATACTTGCAGGACACTCTTCGTTTATTTCTCCATTAAGAGTTCTTTCAACAGCAACAGCTTTGTTTTCAGCGGGTACCATGCAAAACATTGAGTCTGCTTTAAGTAGGCCTGGAATTGTAATAGTTATTGCTTGGGTAGGCACTAAGTTTAACTGAGTGAATTGTCCTTCATTCACTTGTTGAGTTCTACATGCAGTGTCTAATTCTACCACTTTCACCCTTTTAGGGTCATTGAAATCAGCAACATGAGGATCGTTAAATGCAATATGTCCATTTTCTCCAATACCTAAGCAAACAATATCTACTGGATATTTTTCAAGTAGTTTAGCATAGCGAACAGCTTCTTTTTCTGGATCTACCGCCTCAACATCAATATAGTGAATGCTTTTAAATGGTGCTTTACTAAAAAGACGTTCCTTTAAAAAGTTACCAAAAGCTTGTGGTGCACTTTTATCGAGACCTATATATTCATCCATATGAAAAGCATTGATACGCGTCCAATCAATTGATTTGTCTGAAGTCAAATGCGCCATAAAATCTTGTTGTGATGGAGCTGCAGCAAAAATCATATTTAATTCATCTTTGTTTGCAAGTAGTTCATTTATTTTCTTTGACACATCTTTAGCTGCATCCAGTCCCATTTCATCTCGGTTTGGAAAAATTTTAACCGTTAAATTCTCTTTCTTAAATGTTTTCATTTTGTTTTATTTTTTATATATAACTTTCCCATCAAGGATAGTATACAAAATATTTATGTTATTATCAAATATTACTATATCAGCATCTTTTCCTACTTCAATAGAACCTTTTTTATCATCTATCTTCATTATTCGAGATGGAGTTAGCGTCATCATCTTCACACTTTCAACCAAAGAAACCTCTGCTAAATCAATCATGGTGCGAACTAGTCTATCAGTAGTAGCTACACTACCAGCAAAAGCTGTTCTGTCTAAGAGCTTAGCAACTCCATCTTCAATTATTACTTTCTGCCCTTTTTCTTTACTTCCCAAAATAGATTCACCGTCAGGCATTCCTGCACCTCTCATAGAGTCAGTACACAATGCTATTTTGTCTGAACCTTTAAATTTGTATACAAATTGCAACAATGATTTAGGTAGATGAACACCATCAGCAATTATTTCCACTGTCATGTCGTCTATTAAATAAGCAGCCTCTACAACTCCTGCATAGCGAAAAGCATTCCTCCGCGTGATTGATGACATACCTGAATAAAGGTGTGTCATATGTGTAAATCCAGCTTTGAATGCATCTACAACTTCTTCATAAATAGCATCGGTGTGTGCAATAGAAGCAAGAATATTATTATCAATTAAAACTTTACCAAACTCTAATGCTCCATCTAATTCTGGAGCCAAGCTCCATCTAACAATATCGTCAGATGCATCAAGAATCATATTGTATTCTTCTGGTTTTGGATCACGCAAGTATTTTGGATCTTGTGCTCCACGTTGGTTATATGCAAAATAAGGACCTTCTAAATGTATTCCAATAAATTTTGCTCCTTTAGTATTTTCTTTTACAGCTTGTTTGTATACTGCAAAAGTTTCAATTAACTCTTCTGTAGTACTGGTGAGTGTTGTTGGCAAGATTGCAGTTGTACCAAATTTAGCATGAGTTTCTGCAGCTCCTAAATAAGCCTCTACAGTTCCATCCATAAAATCATGTCCACCACCTCCGTGCGTATGTATATCTACGAATCCTGGAGAAACATAATTTTGTTTTGCATCAATAACTACATCTGAATCATTGATTTTTATTTCTGATATATCCTTTATTTCTTTAATATATCCGTCTTCACACACCAATACTTTATCTTCAATTATTAGGTCTGGGAAAACTATTTTTCCATTTGTTATTATAAGTCTGTTCATGATTGTCTAATTGTTTTAGGTTTTCTCCAGTAATTAATAGTGTGTCCATGTATTGCAAACCACACTAAGTAAATGAAACAAGGTATTAATACCCAATATCCTGCTCTAAGACTATGGCCATCAGCTATTGCACCATATACAAGTGGTACTATTGCATTTCCAGATAATCCCATAATTAAAAGAGAAGATCCTGTGTTAGTAAATCGTCCTAAATTATGTATTGACAGTGGCCATATACCAGCATATATTAATGCATTTGGGAAACCGATTGAAGCTAAAAAGTAAATAGATGCATTGGCAGTGTGTCCGAAAAGCGTAACCTCCCAATTAGCAAATAATACACCAAAAGACAATATAAGACCCAGAACGGTACAAAAGATAAGAGCGTTTTTTTGAGTAACATATTTTGGTATTAATATAATCCCTAGTGAATATCCAATTATAGTCATTGTTAATGTATATGACGGGAAGAACTTAGCATCAATCATATTCATACCAAACTCACCAGCGTAGTTAATAATAGTATCAATAGCAACCACTTGTGTACCTACGTGCAGAAAAATTGCAAAAGCACCTAAAATAAGATATGGGAAATCTATAAGTCTTTTTCTTGTTATATTGTTTCCATCAATAGGTGCAGTATCATCATCTTTATCAAAATCTATTTCAGGTAATACTGAATATCGAATTGCTATACCCATTATAAATAAAAAGACTCCTAATACTGCGTACGGAACCATAACACGTCTTATAAGTCCATCGAGAATAAGATTTCTTTCTGCATCAAGCAATGTTCCTGATTCAATCAAATCAAACAATTGTGCATCTGAACTTTTTAATATAACAGCTGCAAAAATTAAAGGAGCAATAATACCTGCACCTTTATTGCAAATACCCATTATACTCATACGCTTTGCAGCACTTTCAATGGGACCAACAACTGTGACGTATGGATTGGCAGCAGTTTGTAAGATGGCTAAACCTGTACCTATAAAGAATAGTCCGACAAGGAATACTGGATATGCACGTATGTAAGCAGCTGGCACAAATGTAAATGCACCTAATGCTAACATCATAAAACCTAACATTATTCCTTTTTTGAATCCAACACGTTTTAAAATTAAACCAGACGGAATTGCCATTACAAAATAAGCTATGTAAAAGGCAAAAGCCACGAGTAATGATTGGAAATTACTCAGTTCCATGGTAATTTTGAAATATGGTATTAAAGTAGCATTGATCCACGAAACGAAACCGAAAATAAAGAACATACTTGCTACAATAGCGATACCAATATTTTGGTTTCGTTTAGTAGGTAAACCTGTAGACATTGTATTAGTCATAGAGCGTTTTGATTATTAAATGAGTAAATTGTTAGTTTTGTTTATTAAATAGCCAAAATTATCAATTCATTCTATATTAATAGACCGCAAAAACGTAAATATGTCTTCAAAAAACGTTAACTCAGCTTATTGTCTTTCCATTTATCACGATATTCTACGGGTGTACACCCTTTGAATTTTTTAAAAATACGAGAAATATTCTTGCAATCATTAAAGCCTGATTCAAGTGCTAAATCAAATAATGAACGTTCTGTAGTTAGTAGTAAATTAGCAAAATGGCTTATTCTTATTTTAAGTATAAACTGATAGATAGATGATCCTAATTCATTTTTGAATTTTACTTCTAAGTTTCTTCTCGACAATGGAACAACTTTAGATAGATCCTCGATTGAGATATTAGTGTCGAACTTCTCAAGTATATATTGAACAACTTTATTAATATTCTCATCTTTTATATTGTAAAGCTCTGTTGATTGACGCAATTCAAATCGGGTAGGGTTGATTATAATATTAAATTGTTCCGTCTTTTCTTTATTTATCAATTGATGGATAAGCCTTCCAGCTTCGTAACCTCCCTTTTCAACATCTAAAACGATAGATGATATTGGAGGATCTGATAAGTTGCAAATTAAATCATCATTATCTACACCCAACAAAGATATATCTTGAGGAATTTTGATGTTGTTTATTTTACATATTTCTGATATTTGCAAAGCAAAATTGTCGTCGCATGCAAATAGTGCTACAGGTTTGGGAAGAGATAACAGCCACTTATCAAGCAAGATGTGACTTTCACTCCATTCACCACCGCGCAAGTTCTCCGACTCAAAATAAGAAAAGTTTCCATTCACTTTTTCCACTTCACTTTGAAAACCTTCTCCTCTTTCGCGTGACCATACAACTCCTTTGTTACCATAGAAAGCGAAATTTCTAAATTTACGTTGAATGAAAAATTTCGCAGCCATAACACCTGTGCCAAAATAATCACCCGTGATATTGGAATAAAAACGACTCCTCTCTTTAAAGTTTTGTAATAATACGGGTATGTTTAATTGCTTTAAACGATTTGTTTTTTCGTGATCCCACAACGCAATAATTGCATCGGCATTCCATTCTTTAGCCAACTCAACTATTCCATCTTTCCCGTAAAGTGATTTGTAATATGATGGTAGTCTATAGAATGTGAAAGGTCCATTAGCTTTAGAATAATTGATAAGACCTTTCATTAATCGGCGACTAAACTCGCTTGAATAATCAATTAAGACCAGTATTTTTATCATAATAGTTTGTTGATCTCCTTCATAAAACGTAATTTCTTTATATAAAGTTTCAAATATAACAATTATAGTCTTTACTTACCCTGCTAAATATTTAATAATACACAAAGATTGTTTTGATTTTCTTATTATCATGATAATAGGATTAAAATGTATCATTAAATGATATTTAAATGTAGGTGAAATCACACTTCTGATTATTTCAAACTATCCAAACGGTGCACTCAGCTCTCACAAACTAAGCAAACCTTAACCAAATGGGTGCTATTATACCCATAGAGTAGTCATTTGGATAAAGCGAAGAGGGTAAATTACTCAATTAAAGTGTCACATTAAATAATGTGATAGCTGTTTCTGTCAATTTAGGTTGTAAATTATAAAATGTGCATCCTATTTCAGTCGATTTAGGGTGTAAATTAAAAATTGCGGTGATTTTTCTGTCAGTTTGGTATACGTTTTAAAAAATATGTATGCTTTTTCACACGAATAACCTTTAGATTAAAAAAACATACACCCTTTTTCTCCAATATTCCTTACAAAGTGTTAGAAAGCAACACCGAGATTATCAAAATAAGGCAAAAAAGCCAACATTTCCCCCACTCTCTTTTTTTAAGCTTGAACAACTTCGAATTCCACTTCGTCTGCATATTCTTCGTTAATTACTATCTCAGGGAGTGGATTTTCGTTTTCATTTGCATCGGCATTTTCTTTTTGGAGTGAGTTGATGTTCATTACAGGAATTTCCATGTCAGGCACAGCTTTCTTT
>JAQVZQ010000185.1 GCA_028708095.1 Dysgonamonadaceae bacterium | reverse complement strand
TAACAAGATACAGATTTGATAAAGTTATGCAAAGAGCAAAGTTGAAGCAATCGGTATCAAGGCTTGTAAACATACTTTTTCCTGAACTTGAAACTCTTGTATCCACGCTGCACGGAAAGGCTGTTTAAAGAAGAAAGCGGCATCAACTGCCGCTTTAATTGGAAACTGCAATACAGTTTCCCTGCTCGTTACCGGATAGGACACTGCTTCTTTCCGGTCTATCCCTGACTCTCATAAACCATCAACTCCTTTCTGCTTTTGGTATAAAAATGCCGCCGAATTCCTTCGACGGTACTTTCCCATGTTAATTTTCGAGCGCGAAAAAGCACCTGCCGATCATCACTTTCGGCAGGTGCTGTCAAATAATTTTCTTTTCATCAAAGCCATAGTTTACACCGGCAAACTTTTCATAAAGCTGCCCAATCTTGCGGATACGCTTTAATATCCCACTGTGATTTTTATAACCAAGCTCATCTGCAATTTCTTCCAGCGTTCGTCCCTCCATTCTGAGGGTTAATATCTGCTTATCTTTATCCGGGAGCGTCGCCATGAATTGTTTGACCTGAACCTCAGCTACGGAACTAAGCTCCACATCAATGGAATCATCCGGCACATCCCATTCCTGACCATCATGGCTTTCCTTGTAGTACTCCTGCCACGATTCAAGAGATACTTGTGGGTGTGCTGTTCTGGTGTGATACCACCTGCGGTAAAAGTCGGTCTTTTGTCGGCTGTGCCGAAAATCAAAATCTTCAAAGCAGCGAAATTCTTTAGCAGCTTCAATTGTGGCATTCATGTGGTGCTTTTCCATTGCCAAAGGAACGAGCCATTGCAAAGTTTCAGATATTTCTTCAATGGGGACATATCCGAAATATTCTGTCGGGCTTATATTATTTAAAAACGTCCCGACTGGTGGAATAATCTTTGATTCCGTCAGTGCTTCAACCCAATAGGCTGGACTGTGTGCTAAAATCCATGAGGGTTCGTAACCGGAATAAATTTCCCGTTTCGTTCCAAGTCCCATATACGGCCAGACCATAAAAGCGTAAGCGTCAATAATAAGATTCAAAAATAAATCACTTTCAATTATGGAAATTGATTCCCAGTCTCGTATGGCAAGATGGGGATACCGTGGAATAGAATTCAGCTCCTTGCCGCATTTCATTAAAACTTCCTGCGGGATGAAATAATACGCAGGAAGGTATTCGCCGTTTTTCATCGGTGTGACGTCGCCACTTTTTCGTTTGATCATGACCGACATTTTTTGGCCTCCTTTCCGAGATAAATGTATCTCTAATTATTTAACGTCATTGTATTGCGTGTATTGTTCCATAATTACAAAATTATTTTAAGAATATTATACATGATCTTTTACCCAAATTAAAGATAGCTTTAATAATTAGAATGTAATATTACAATTATATTGGCGACATTTTATATGATTAGGAAACTTGCTGCTGTAAAAAACTAATGAATGATTGTTTTTACTTTGCCGGAACGATAACAATAATGTATGAAAAACAAAAAGCCGCTACATACACTAAAATTTATATTCATTTGAAAGCAATAATTTAAATGAATTTTTATTTTAATACTTTATCCTTAGAAATTATTTTAAAAAGATATTATGTCTTTATTCTTACATATTGACAAATTGAAATACATTTAGTACAATGTATTATGTCGAATAAAATTGTAATCATTAGAAATAATATAATTAACTGGAACTTGGAGGTGTTAAGCTTTGGATTTAGAAGAAGTATCAACTCACAGAGATGTATTAATTGATATATTAACAAGTGAATTGCCAGTACTTCGAGCTAAAATGGGAATATCACAAGAAGACATATCTAAAAGAGTTGGAATTTCAAGGCAAACATACTCTTTAATAGAAAGCAAAAAGCAAAAAATGACATGGGTAACGTTTATGGCTTTATTAGCTTTCTTTGAAAATAACGAAGGCACCAAACAATTGTTAATTGCAATTGGTTTTTTTAATAATTCAGCATTTTCTGAATGTTTAAAATTTAAATAAAATTATTGGAGGAAGGATATTGAAAGTAATTACAGGAGCAGAAAAAATACTCAATAATCCATTTAGCGTTTTAGGGTTGCCGTGTAATGCGGAAAAAATGAATATTATAAGAGCTCAAGAAAAGTTGAATAAGTTATCTAAGATAGGTGCCGAAAAATCTTATAAAACAGAATTTTTAAATGAGCTTTTGCCTGAAGTTAATAGGTCGGCCGGAATTATTCAGTCATCAATAGCAAAAATTGATGAACCCAGTAACAAATTGTTTTGGTTTGTTGATGCCAATTATCTAAAGCAATATAATTCAAAAATAGTAAAAAGTGAGTTCTTAAATGCAAATAATTTTGAAGATATTATTTACGATTGCTTTTTAGCAAACTATTTAGACTTGCTATTAAATGACTCTGATTTTGCTCAAACAGAATGTTGGCAAAAAGTACTTAGATATATTGAATCGCTACTTAAGTGTGGGCTGTCTACAAAAAAGAGTATATTTTATTCGAGATATCAATTTGAAAATGAAGATTTATATAATCCAATTGGTGCTGCTATATCAAAAAACATATTATCCCCAATCACAGATTTAGCTGAAATTTTAGATTCAAAAATAATACTTTCACTTATAAACCTTGTTTCAGAATTTAATATTGCTGAATTTAAAGACTTAAAGGATTCTTTATTAGAACAGGTTATAACAGAAGTTGATAAAGAATGTACGGTTATATCCGATTTTATTGAAACTGTCGGAGATATAAAAAATGCTTCGAAAACTCAAGTTTCAGAAGCTACGAAATTTGCTAACAAGCTAAGTAATATTGGTAAAAGCGTTATTGATCCTTTATCAAAATCCTATACAAGCAACGATGTTGTCGTAGATAGAATTAAAGATAGTTTCTACAATGAAATGATGAAATTAGCCAACATATTAGCATTTAGTAAAAGCTTCAAAAATGCATATGCTTGTGCTACGCAGGCTAATAAATATGCTCCTTCTCATAAGAAATCCGAAATAAAGGATACTTTAAAAACTTTTAAAGAATTAAAGGATTCTGCAGAAGTAATTGATCAAGCCGGCGGTATTGAAAGTTTGAGCTATAAAGATAAAAATCTTATTGAATCCGACGATATCAGTATAAGCCTATTAGCCTACCGAGCTATAGCAGGCGATCCCGAATCTCAATGTGTTCTTGGAAACATATATAAAACACCTACATATGAAAGAAATGCACCTGTAGATATTCCATATGACGTAACAGAAGGCTTAAAGTGGGTTAAAAAGTCGGCAAATCAAGGATATGCGGCAGGACAATTGGCGTTAGGTATGTGTTATATTTCAGGTGAAGGCGTTGGTAAGGATTTCCGTATTGCTGATTCATGGATACAAAAATCCGCGGCACAGGGAAATGAAGAAGCTAAAGCTTTAATAAGCGATTACAGATATGCCACTATTAAAATGCAATTTGACCGAGGTGGTTCATATTCAGGAAATACCGATTCACAACCCAAAAGCTATGCGTGGGTATGGTGGTTAATAGCTATAATTATATTTATCATAATTGTTGCTTCAAACAATTCTTAAGGATGGTGATCACTATTAACAATTTAAAGGAAGCTGCAATCGCATATTGGAGATTACAAAAATGGGTCTCTTCGATTGAGGTAGATAGGAAAATTGCTGCGGAGAGTTCGCTTAGAACACTTAAAGATTTTTTAAAAGAAAATGAAGTTGAAGTCATTGATTTAACAGGCAAATTATATGATCCTGGGCTGTCTGTTGAAGTAATGTATTTTGAAGATGAAGATACTGTAAGCGAAAATATTCCGACAATAGTAGAAATGATGAAACCTATAATAATACAAAAAGGCTCTGTTATAGAATTTGGACAGGTTGTAATAGCAAAAAATCCTCAAAACATTCTTGCTCAAGAACCTGAATTAATTGCTACTACAGAGAACATTGTCGATGAAGATGAGCAACAAGTGGCATTACCTAAGAAGGAAAAGTCCAAAATCATCTCACTTGTGTCAATATTGAGTTCTGTTGTTACATGTTTGATGATTGTAGCTTTTTTCGTTATTCAGGCAAAGAATGCCGAAAGTAAAAGCATAAGTATATTAAAAAGTCAATCAGAATTAAGAACGGAGTTTGACCAATATAAAGATGATATGAGTAAAAAACTTACAGAAATTCAGTCGAGTATTAGTATCCCTGCAACTGAAACTGATGCTGATGTTGATGCTAATTCGATTGGCTGGCAGGCATACATAATAAAATCCGGCGACACATTAACTTCAGTATGTATAAAGTACAATATTGATTTCAATGCTTGGGAAAAAGTAATATTAAGCACAAATGGAATTGAAGACTCTAATAAAATATATGTTGGACAAGCATTGTTATTACCGGTGCAAACCAAAGGTCGGTAGATTCTAAAAAGTTTGCTGAATTTTTAAAGCAATTAATATTTAAAGGAGAATGATTATGGCTACATTTTATGATTTTGGAATTGATCTCGGTACTACAAATTCTTGTATTGCTATCTTATATTCAAACGGAGTAAAAGTTTTTCAGAACTTAGATAACATGAATGTTACACCATCGGCTATATACATTGGTAAAAACAGTCGGATGCTTGTTGGTAGAAGAGCTTATGATAAAATGATATCAGAACCGGAAAATACCGCCGTTGAATTTAAACGTTTAATGGGGGTAAAAAGTGTAAAAAAATTTGAGAGTTCATCTAAAGAAATGACACCCATTGAAATGTCAGCAGAACTGTTAAAGTCTATGCGTGAAGATGTATTTAGACAAACAAACTCTTATGTAAATTACTCAGTTATTACTGTGCCTGCTGCTTTTGGTACAATTCAATGTGAAGATACTTATAAAGCTGCTGAATTGGCAGGTTTTAAAAGTGTTGTTTTGTTGCAAGAGCCAATTGCAGCTGCAATCGCATATGGTGCAGAAGCAGGCTCAAAGGATCAATATTGGATGGTATTCGATTTTGGCGGGGGTACACTTGATATTGCAATAGTTTCAACTTTTGACGGAAGATTAACAGTTATAAACCACGAAGGTGGTAATTATCTTGGCGGTAAAAATATCGATGAAGCAATCTATAAAGATGTGATACTGCCTTATCTGCAGGCGAAATTCAAGCTCCCCGCTGATTCTGCAAAGATGGAGTATATACATAGAAAACTTTTAATTGTTGCAGAAGACGCAAAAAAAACGCTCAGTACAACAAATGCTGTTGATATGGATGTATTTGATATTTGCGATGATGAAAATGGCACTCCTATTGAATGCAGAATAACATTGACTCGATCAGAATTTGACAAAATCATAAAACCGATAGTTGAAAAAAGTATTTCGCTTTGTGATAAAGCTATTAAAGAATCAAAAATTTCATCATCAAATATTAATAAAATCCTTTTGGTTGGTGGAACAACCCTTATTCCAGCCATTAGAGATGAATTGAAAAAATATTATAATATTGAATTAGATTCATCAATTGATCCAATGACAGTTGTAGCACGAGGGGCTGCAATCTACGGCTCTACATGTAGGATTCCTCAGTCTGATGAGGAATTTGTTGATGTAGCATATGATGATGTTACTGTCCAATTGGAATTTGTTCCAGCCACCTCCGAAAATACTGCTAATGTGGTAGGTAGATTCAGTTCAAATAATGCCTCTCAGATATATGGTCAATTCAAAATAGACGAAACCAGCGGTATATGGACCAGCGGGTGGGTTGATGTTTTGGACGGAGAACAAGGGGTTTTTGATGTTGATGTTTTACTCCAAAAGAATGTTCTTAATAATTTCAAAATTTCCGTTAGGAACAAAGAAGGAGAACTGCTTCAGGTACTTAATGATTCTTTTCAAATAAAACATCAGGATGAAGTGCTAATTACATCGGCTCCTCCTATTCCCCATTCTTTATGTGTAGAAATCAATATAGACGGACAAAGAGTCCTTGAAAGTATGATTACAAAGGGCACCATTTTGCCCGCAAAAGCAGTGAGAAAATTCACAGCGAACAAAACAATTAAGCCGAACACAGACGACTTCATTGCAATAAAAATTTGGGAGGGTGAAAATTTTAATAATCCAGATAATAATCAGTGGGTTGGTAATATATACATTCGTTCAGAAAGTTTAACTCGTCCCATTCCAGAGGGATTTGATATTGAAGTTAGCGTAAGTATTGATGAATCAAGAAAGATAGCCGTTGTTGCATATGTTCCGCATATCGATTTGGCCATAAGTGGCGATTTGGTTTATAATGCTGAGCAGCTTGATTTGCAAAAACCTATGCAATTGCTCGGTAATGATATTAGAGTATTGTACAACAAAATTGAAGAAGTAAAGGATGAAGCGGTACTTAATGATATCATTTCAAAGGCAGAAAGCTATGAAGCTGAACTACACGATATTGATCTTGAATATATGGATTGTAATAAACTTATCGGGCTTGATGATGATAGGGTAATTCAACTATTGAAAAGATTTAATTCACTCAAGGCTAAGGTCGGCGATCTTGAATATTTACAAACCGAAAGCAGTCGTGAAAGTACTGATTTTGATGAAATTCAAAGAATGGAAGAGACGATTGAAAAATTCGGCGATGAGGATGATAAAAGAGAATTTCAAGAGCTGAGTACAAATTACAAAAATATCGACTCTGATGCAAGGAGCAGAGGAAAGCAGCATTATAAAGAAAAAATGGCTACATTACAAGCAAAGGTTTTCTTGAATGATCCTAATATATTGAAGTATTTTCTTGTAGATCTATGTAATCCAAATAAGGTTTACCACGATGAAAAACAAGCCATGCATTGGAAAACAAAGGCTCTCATGGCTGCTCAAAGTGATGATGTTGTCGGTATGAGAGAAGCTTTCATTAATTTAAACAAGTTGTCAGGACAGGACACAATATCTACGCTCAGTGAAAGAGAGTTGCCTCCGGACTTAAGAGGTAAATAAGATCGATTAATACAATGAATTCCTTTAAAGGGATTTGGTATCGTAGGAACAGTAAAATAGATTGACCGCTACCTTAATGGCGGCGGTCAATCTATTATTTGCACAGTTGGTTCTGAAAAATAAACTGTGTAAATGCGTGTAAGAGCCAATAATTGACCAATACTAAATATGCAGCCAAACAGGGCAATGCTGAGGAGCAAACCGACGCAAGCTGCGGGATAAAACTGTGGAA
>JAQVZQ010000184.1 GCA_028708095.1 Dysgonamonadaceae bacterium | reverse complement strand
GTTTTACTATAGAGGTATAAATGTAGCAGACTTGGTGACTGGTATTCAAAAAGAAAAAAGACTGGGGTTTGAATAGACCGCTTTTTTGCTGCTTTCGGGCACGCTTCCCAATAAAGAAGAATTGGAGTTGTTCCGAAAATATATAATGCACACCATGCCGTTGAAACATAATGCAACAATGAACATCTTGTCACTTCAGGGCAAAAATATTATGAATATTTTAGCTCGTAGTGTATTAGAGTTATATATTTATGACGAAGACCCCGACACTATTTCTAGGGACAACCTTATCCGTCAATCTATCAATTTAATTGCCAAGTTTCCCACTATTATTGCTTATGCTTACAATGAATTAAGACACAGTCAGCAGGGACGTTCGTTGCATGTACGCCATCCCGATGAAACAAAATCGGTGGCAGAGAACTTTCTGTTTATGATGAAAGGATACGACAATTATACCGAATTGGATATAAAGATACTCGACTTAGCCCTTATACTTCACGCCGATCATGGTGGGGGTAACAATTCAACATTCTCGGTGCGTGTTACCAGTTCTACCGAAACCGATACTTACTCATCTATTGCTGCAGGTATTGGCTCTCTCAAAGGTCCGTTGCATGGTGGTGCCAATGTGAAAGTATGTGCTATGCACGCAGATATGAAAGCAAATATCGATGATTGGGAAGATGTGGAAAAGGTAGATAGTTACCTGTTGAAGATATTAAACAAAGAAGCTTTCGATAAATCGGGATTGATATATGGTATAGGTCATGCAGTATATCGATTGAGCGATCCGCGTGCGGTGCTCTTAAAAGATATGGCGCGCGACCTGGCCGAAGAAAAAGGATTGACAAAAGAGTTTGCTTTTCTTGAACTGGTAGAAGATAGAGCCTTAAAGGTATTCCAACAATTTAAAGGACCAGGCGCACCTCTTACCTGCGTGAATGTTGATTTCTATTCCGGATTTGTGTACGAATCACTTGGTTTGCCCGTAGAGGTTTTTACACCCCTATTTGCTATGGCCCGTATAGTAGGATGGAGTGCTCACCGAATTGAGGAGATGAATTTCAGTAGCAAGCGCATCATTCGCCCAGCCTACAAAAATGTAAGAGAGCAACAACCGTTTGTTCCTATGGACAAGCGTTAAATTAAAGCAGAAAGATTAATTGTAAGGTCAAGAATCAATCGGTTTTTGACCTTTCTTTAAGTAAAAAAACATGAATAAAATAAAAGTTGAAAATCCAATCGTTGAATTGGATGGAGATGAAATGGCCCATGTGATGTGGAACAACATCAAAGAGAATTTAATATTACCCTATCTCGATTTAGATATAGAGTACTACGATTTGGGAATAGAACATCGTAATTTAACCAATGATCAAGTTACTATTGATGCTGCTCACGCAATTTTGAAATACAATGTGGGTATTAAATGTGCTACAATAACACCTGATGAAGCACGTGTTGAAGAGTTTGGATTGAAAAAAATGTGGAGATCGCCCAATGGTACTATTCGAAATATAGTTGGTGGAACAGTATTTCGCGAACCCATCATTATGAAAAACATTCCTCGTTATGTGCCGGGATGGACGAAGCCAATTATTATAGGAAGACACGCTTTTGGCGATCAATACAAAGCGACTGATAAAGTTATTACAGAAAAAGGAACCCTCACTTTGAGTTTTACCAATGAGAAAGACGAGACTCAGAGTTGGAAAGTATTTGATTTTGATGGAAATGGGGTAGCTATGGCTATGTATAACACAGATGAATCGATTTACGGTTTTGCACGTTCATCATTTCAAATGGCGCTACAACAAAGCTACCCACTCTATCTTTCAACTAAGAACACCATATTGAAAGCCTATGATGGACGCTTCAAAGATATCTTTGAAGAGGTATATGAAAATGAATTTAAGCATGCTTTTCACGAAGCGGGTCTCACTTACGAACACCGATTGATAGACGATATGGTGGCAGCAGCCATAAAATGGGAAGGTGGTTTTGTGTGGGCATGTAAAAACTATGATGGCGATGTGCAGTCAGATATTGTGGCACAAGGTTTTGGTTCTCTGGGCTTGATGGCATCGGCATTGGTAACACCTGATGGAAAGACTATGGAAGCGGAAGCAGCACATGGCACTGTTACCCGTCATTTCAGGTTACACCAACAAGGGCAAGAAACATCTACCAACCCAATTGCTTCTATATTTGCATGGACACGCGGACTGGCACATCGTGCAAAACTCGATGGCAACCACGAGTTGCTCAATTTCAGTAAAACATTGGAAAAAACCTGCATTTCTACAGTTGAAAGCGGACATATGACCAAAGACTTAGCCATATTGGTGCATGGTTCTAACTTGTTAGACAAAGATTATCTTACTACGCAACAGTTCTTGTTAAAACTCAAAGAGAATTTGGATAAGGAGTTGGGATAAAGTGAATAATTTAATCATTGAATGCATTAAAAAAAGAGGAAGCTTATAGAAAGCTCCTCTTTTTTGTTATGCGATCCTTAAATAGTATTCAATCGATTTTTAATTTTCATATAAAACACCATCAACAATTGCTTCTTTTACAGTTTTCAGTCCGAATGCAATTTCAGCCCCTTGTGCTATATTCCACTTATTAATATCACCTTTTAGAGTTACTTCTTTTTTAAATATATCAGGATTTTCTTCCAAATTTAATTTTATTTGATTACTTATTTTGCATTTATTTAAATCAACTGGGAAATTATTATCATTACTTGTAGGTTCATCTGGTGATGATGATAGTCCTACATTCATTTTCATTGAACATCCCTCCTTACCATATACAAAACTGCTCTTTTTCATTTGATCACTATAATACCCAACAATGTACCCTTTCACCCAAACATTTGTTGCGTTATCTATTGTCAAGGCTTGAGTAATACTATAAGGATTCGTTTGAGTTCCATCACCTTCACCGCTAATAGCCCCACCTCCTTCATCACCACCATCACCATCATCACTACCTTCACCCTCACCCTCATTTTCGCCTCCTCCAGGCTCATTGTTGCCTGATTCTTCATCATATGCATCTTCATCTACTGTGATATCTTTGTGAGGACCATCAACCCAATCCTCTATAGATTTAGAAACACTTTCTAATGTTGGGTCTTCGCCTTGTTTAAGGGTTAGATCAAAAGTGTAACGAGTTGTCTTGTCAAAAGAATCTATATCTTCTATTTTGTTAAGATCAAAAGAATAAGAGGTGTTTTCAAACGTTATAATCAAAGAATTGTTTGATAAATCGTTTGTTGGTAATAATATTGCTTGACCTACTTTATTATCTTCACTCAAATTAAATGAAACAGTTTTTGTTTCAGATTCATTACTTATTATTCCATCCACTAAAGAAAAGTCAGCTCTCGTGTTCATATTTGTAATTCCCATTGATAATACTGTTAGATCTGTTTCTGGATTTGAAACAATATTAAAAATCATCTTTACAAGCTGATGCTGAAAAGTTAAGTCTACAGAGGTTGAATTGATATTATCAAGGTTTTGAGAATATAGTAAATCTATTTTGGGTAGGTTGGTTTGGTCGGAAACATCAATTTTATAATTAAGTCTATCATCCAATTCATCTGTGTATGGATAGTAAGCAATAAAATCAACAGACTTATTAAAAGGGAGTTCTATTTTATTATCTTCATCTGCTGGGGTAAATGCATCTGATCCGGAAGTAATATATTTTGCATTTATAGCCAAAGCAGACAATGATAAATCCGTACCATTATTCTTCATAAATATGCCAATAGCATCACCGTTTTCCCAACTGGTGTTGGTAGCTCTGGTGTTGGGTTTGTTTACACCAGATAATCCTTCAATAGAAGCTTTTACATTAATTTCTTTTGTTACATCAGAAGGATTAGGAGAATCTTTCATACATGCAGATAGACTCAGTAGTGCGATTGTTGCTACTGGTAAAAAACCTTTGTAATTCATAGTTAATTGTTTTTTAGTTTAACATTTATGTGATTTTTAAAATTAATTCGTGGATTATTAGCGTTTTAATTTGAAGTCGTGTTTGTTATTTCTATTTCAGATAAGGTTATTTTTAATTAAGTCTTCAAAAGTAGAACTTTTTATTAAATTAAAAAAATGTTCTATAACATATTTCTCTGAACTGTGTGTAATTAATACAAAAGCAAATCTTTTTGCAGAGTTGTGAAACAAAATAACTTCAAAAAGAACAAAGAAATGCGTTATCCACAAAAAAATAACTACGAACTCTTCTCTATTGCCTTCTTACTTGGATGACTCTTATGGTCATGTTAGCAAAGCTGTGACAGTCAACATGCTAAAGTGTAAAAAAGCTGACTTTGTAAAACGAAGGTATCTTGTTTAATGAATTAGAGTTGTAGAAACATAATCAGATACAGATAGAATTGCAATTTTTTTTCTGAAGAAACTCACACGAAAGGATTCGTGCGGGAGCGATGTATCTTTCGCACCAGCGTAGTGTAGTAAAAGCTCTTAATCAATACTTACACTACATTTTCCACTGAAGATTATAAAATCAACAGATAAAATCAGCAAACTCACAGAAAGATTGCTTTTGCAAGAGTCGATTTTGTTGTCCACCATAAAAAATTGGAGTGAGAAATGTTGATTCTTACATCCTACAAAGATTAGAGTACATTTAGCGATTGAAATTTGCATTCACTGTAGAAAATTGTCGCATAAGATGTCTTTCCTGATAGATTTTAGAAAAAAAATGCTGTTAGAGAGACAAAAATCATTTCTTCCGTCGAAGATTGGACGAACAAGAGATGAAAACGCAATCTTCCATTGAAGAAATGTTTAGAAAAGCACAAATGCACTTTTGTTTCAAGTAAATTGGATTTTGGAGAGATAAATGAAGGGAAAATTGGCGTAAATCTGATTTTCCTCTCTTGTTTGTTAAATTTTTCACGGAAGATTTGAAATCCAACTCGCTGTTGGGAGAAAAATCATCAAAGATTTGAAATTCGACTGTTGTTCGTCACAAAAATCGCGGCAGATTCCATTTTCAACACCTTTCCGTCAAATCTTCAGCCGAAGATTCAAGTTTCAACTGTCGACAATGAAATCTTCCATTGAAGAAATGTTTAGAAAAGATTTTTGGTAGTTGTAGATGGACTCGAAACTCGGGAGTTATGATCAATGGTTAATGGTTCGAGACTCGAAAACCTAGCAACTAAAAAACAATCGACTTACCATTTACCACATTACGTTATGGGGTGCTTATTGCATTCAGTATGAGAATAAATAATTGCAACAAGAACAATGCGGCACGTCTAATGAACCTTAGTGGCTTGATTTGAATTTAAAAATTGATATCAAAATGTGAGTATAGTCCAATTAGTAAATTTCGAAATGTACGAGGTCTTATAGTTTGATTTTGTCACACTAAAATGGATAAGTCAGAAGAAATATCAAAAAAATGCGTTATCCACTGAGAATAATTTTAACTATGAACTCTTTTCTATTGCCTTCAGTCATTTGTGCAATAAATCATTTTCATCTATCTTTGTACTATTCATAAATAAAGATAACTAATAGAACCACAATAACATGTTTGAAAATTTAAGTGATAGATTAGAAAGATCGTTTAAGATATTAAAAGGACAAGGTAGGATTACAGAAATTAATGTTGCGGAAACATTAAAAGATGTGCGCAGAGCGTTGCTTGATGCTGACGTTAATTTTAATACTGCAAAGCAATTTACGGAAACCGTAAAAGAGAAGGCCTTGGGCCAAGATGTATTGACAGCACTCAAACCCCATCAACTGATGGTGAAAATTGTTCAAGACGAATTGGCTCAATTGATGGGTGGAACTTCTGTTGATATTGATATAAAAGGATCACCTGCTGTAATACTTATGTCGGGTCTTCAGTGTTCAGGTATGACTACCTTTTCGGGCAAGTTGGCAACGATGCTAAAATCAAAAAGAGGCAAGAATCCATTGCTAACTGCAGCTGACGTTTATCGTCCTGCTGCTATAGAACAATTGAAAGTGTTAGGAGAACAGATAGGTGTTGCTGTTTATGCCGAAGAAGACAACAAAAACCCTGTAGAAATTGCTAAAAATGCCATTAAATATGCCAAGCAGCATGGACATGACCTTGTAATTGTTGATACTGCAGGTCGATTAGCAATTGATGAGGTGATGATGAATGAAATCTCAGCTATTAAAGACGCAATAAACCCTAACGAGATTCTTTTCGTTGTAGATGCCATGACTGGTCAAGATGCTGTTAATACTGCAAAGGAATTTAACGAACGATTGAATTTTGATGGCGTAGTACTTACTAAATTAGATGGTGATACCCGCGGTGGTGCAGCACTTTCTATTCGTTCGGTTGTAGAAAAGCCAATTAAGTTTGTTGGTACAGGTGAAAAGCTGGATGCGATAGACGTGTTCCATCCCGAACGTATGGCCGATCGTATTTTAGGAATGGGTGATATTGTTTCGCTTGTAGAGAAAGCACAAGAGCAGTATGACGAAGAAGAAGCCAGGCGTTTACAAAAGAAGATTGCAAAAAACCAATTTGATTTTGACGATTTCATTGGTCAGATTCAGCAGATAAAGAAAATGGGTAATTTAAAAGATTTGGCTGCAATGATTCCGGGTGTTGGAAAACAGATAAAGGATTTGGATATTGATGACGATGCCTTTAAAGGTATTGAAGCAATCATTCGCTCTATGACTCCAGCTGAACGTACTACTCCGGAAATTCTGAATGGATCGAGACGTCAACGTATCGCTGAGGGAAGTGGAACGAACGTACAAGAAGTGAATAAGTTAATCAAACAGTTTGACGAAACCCGTAAGATGATGCGAATGATGACGCAAGGTGGAGGAAAAGCTGCTATGAAAAATATGAGAAGGAGATAGAAAGCGGGTGGGTGATATGGGATATGAGGTTTGAGGTTCTGAGGATACTCTGTCCTAAAATGTCAATTAAAAAAGACATGAAGTGTGTGATAAGAGATCATCGTTAATAAACATTTAACAAAAAACAAATATGCAACTAATAGACGGTAAAATTACATCAACACAAATTAAACAGGAAATTGCCAAAGAGGTTGAACAAATAATATCAACTGGTGGCAAAAGACCCCATTTAGCAGCAGTTCTTGTTGGACACGATGGTGGGAGCGAAACGTATGTAGCAAACAAAGTTAAGTCATGTAAAGAGGTTGGTTTTGAATCCACCTTGATTAGGTTTGAAAATGATGTTACAGAAGAGGAGT
>JAQVZQ010000007.1:23064-29804 GCA_028708095.1 Dysgonamonadaceae bacterium | reverse complement strand
ATGATTTTTTAATCTCTTCAAGTAACTTGATTTGTGTAATCTTTTTAGAAAGAAGACAAAGAATATGTACATGATCATTTGTCCCTCCCACTTGCAATGGTATACAATCTAATTGATTGCATATTCCACCAAGGTATTCAAATAAACGAGGTCTTATTTCTTTATCGATTAATTGAATATGGTTTTTAGTGCTAAACGTGATGTGTACGTATACTTTTGATAATGATTGCGACATGTTTTTTTATCTGTTTTGTTTTTATTGGCAAATCTTTCGCCCTTTCAGGGCTGATGTTCAGAGTTTATCTTTAGTCTCTTAGGGCGATGCCCTACGCTATTGTCTTTAGGCCCTTTCAGGGCTAGTGTGCATTTATGTTTGAGGGGTTTCATTTAATTTTTGAGCACCTTATTATATACGAAGTTTTTAATTTTAATGTAAACACTTTTCTTATATATTGTTTTTATAGCACATCTCGTTTTAGTCCTTCGGCATTTTAGGGCAAAGCCCTAAGAGAACTTAGGATAGGGCATCGCCCTATATTTCATTAACGATACAACCCAAGCCCTGAAAGGGCGTAAGATTATAGATGTTTATTTAATTTCCTTTTTAAATCGGTGCTTAATCCCATAAGTAATCTTCATTATATTCTATCTTATATTTTTTCAAGAATGCGAGAAACTCTTCTTTAAATGTTCGCTTCTTATGATGCTCTTCTTGATTTATGATGTAGTTTTTAACTATATCTACTTGTGATGGATTAACAGAAAATACGCCATACCCGTCTTGCCAATAAAAGTTGCGATAGTTGTGGCTTATTGTTTTTATCCATTTAGAGGATGATTTTTTAATCTCTTCAAGTAACTTGATTTGTGTAATCTTTTTAGAAAGAAGACAAAGAATATGTACATGATCATTTGTCCCTCCCACTTGCAATGGTATACAATCTAATTGATTGCATATTCCCCCAAGGTATTCAAATAAACGAGGTCTTATTTCTTTATCGATTAATTGAATATGGTTTTTAGTGCTAAACGTGATATGTACGTATACTTTTGATAATGATTGCGACATGTTTTTTTATCTGTTTTGTTTTTATTGGCAAATCTTTCGCCCTTTCAGGGCTGATGTTCAGAGTTTATCTTTAGTCTCGTAGGGCGATGCCCTACGCTATTGTCTTTAGGCCCTTTCAGGGCTAGTGTGCATTTATGTTTGAGGGGTTTCATTTAATCTTTTCTCATCTTGTTATCTATGTTGAGTTGTTTATTTCTGTTATCTTTTATTTTAAGAAGAGTAGTTTTAAATCTTAATAGTAAACGTTTTTCTTATATTGTTATCATAGTAATGATATTTTAGATCTTCAGCACTTTTAGGGCAAAGCCCTAAGAGAACCTAGGATAGGGCATCGCCCTATATTTCATGCACGATACAACCCAAGCCCTGAAAGGGCGTAAGATTATAGATGTTTATTTAATTTCCTTTTTAAATCGGTGCTTAATCCCATAAGTAATCTTCATTATATTCTATCTTATATTTTTTCAAGAATGCGAGAAACTCTTCTTTAAATGTTCGCTTCTTATGATGCTCTTCTTGATTTATGATGTAGTTTTTAACTATATCTACTTGTGATGGATTAACAGAAAATACGCCATACCCGTCTTGCCAATAAAAGTTGCGATAGTTGTGGCTTATTGTTTTTATCCATTTAGAGGATGATTTTTTAATCTCTTCAAGTAACTTGATTTGTGTAATCTTTTTAGAAAGAAGACAAAGAATATGTACATGATCATTTGTCCCTCCCACTTGCAATGGTATACAATCTAATTGATTGCATATTCCACCAAGGTATTCAAATAAACGAGGTCTTATTTCTTTATCGATTAATTGAATATGGTTTTTAGTGCTAAACGTGATGTGTACGTATACTTTTGATAATGATTGCGACATGTTTTTTTATCTGTTTTGTTTTTATTGGCAAATCTTTCGCCCTTTCAGGGCTGATGTTCAGAGTTTATCTTTAGTCTCTTAGGGCGATGCCCTACGCTATTGTCTTTAGGCCCTTTCAGGGCTAGTGTGCATTTATGTTTGAGGGGTTTCATTTAATTTTTGAGCACCTTATTATATACGAAGTTTTTAATTTTAATGTAAACACTTTTCTTATATATTGTTTTTATAGCACATCTCGTTTTAGTCCTTCGGCATTTTAGGGCAAAGCCCTAAGAGAACTTAGGATAGGGCATCGCCCTATATTTCATTAACGATACAACCCAAGCCCTGAAAGGGCGTAAGATTATAGATGTCTATTTAATTTAATCTTTCTCATTTTAGAATATATGTAACGTAGTTTTATTGCTGTTGTCTTATTACTTTTAAAAGAAGAGTTTTAAATTTTAATGTAAATGTTCTTTTTGTAAAGAATATATCCAGCCAACCAACAAATAGAAATAAAGACCAATGCATACACCAATGAGCCAAAATAGTCACCTGCCCATGGTTGTATCATCACTGAATAGGCATAACCTTTTAATGAAATGGCTTTACCTGCATGTGCTATTTTGACATTGCCAAACACGTTGGCTAAAACACCTCCAAGCACAAATATAAACAGAGGATTTATGCCAAAACTATGAAAGAATCGACTCCATTTGCTTCTTTTATTGATGTCAATGATCCAAATGAGAATAGCCAATAGTTGAGCAGCGAAACCTGTTGTCGTCAATACGAAGGTTGGACTCCATATTTTCTTGTTTATTGGGCAACCATATTGCAATAAGAGTCCTGAAAACACCAATATTGTTCCCCATATCAACATTTTTTCTACACGCTTATGGTTGTCTTTTGTTTCTACAATCATTTTGCCAAAAAGGAAACCAATTAAGACATGTGCAATACTTGGCAGTGTGCTCAATAGTCCTTCAGGATCCAGTGCTATTCTGACTCCTTCTAATGTTGTGTCTTTATACATATGAGCATCGCCCCAAAGACTTCTATCAAGCACCGAAATTATGTTTTGCTCTGACATTTCAAATCCATTTCCAAAAAATAGTATAAAGAAATATCCAATAAGTAATGTTCCAATCAACCAAATCATTTGTTTGGGTTTGAAGTAAAGAGCAATCATTGCAGAGAAACCATAAGCAAGTGCCAACCGTTGCATAACACCTAATATACGGATGGTGTTGAAGTGCTGCGTTGCAGCGGTAACAAAGTTTTCACCTGCTCCTAACCCTCTGCTAAGTTGTCCAAACCAATTTAGACCTAAACCAATAATGAAAATTATGATGGTTCGCTTTACTATTTTCCAAACACTTTCTTTGGAAGGTTTGAAGTTATATTTACGGAGCGACATAAATGTTGATACCCCCATGATGAACATGAAGAATGGAAAGACTAAATCTGTTGGTGTTAATCCGTGCCAAACTGGATGTTTTAGGGGTGTGTATATGGTGCTCCAAGAGCCGGGGTTATTTACCAATATCATTCCGGCAATGGTAATTCCTCTCAGAATATCTAATGATAGCAGGCGATTAGATTGAATGTTAGGCTTCATAACATTTGTGATTACTTTGCTAAGTTATTTGTAAAGATAATATCTCTTTGAGCGTTTTTTAAACAGTAACTCATCTTTCATCCAATACCCACGAATATCTGAGAACTTATGATTCTTAGAAAACTCTGTTCGGATGAAATCGCTACCACTTACTTTGTCAAACATATTGAATCGTCCTTTATCTGCATTATCGAAAACAGCTTTGTCAGGATATAGTGTGGCGGCAATTTCCATCACATGAAACTGGATGTCAGACAAACGAGCTTTGTCAAAATTCATAAGGTGAATTTGAACACCTTGCAAATTAGTGCCCTTACCGACCGAATAAAACGGTTTGAGGTGAATAGGGCGAAACACAATTCCAGGAAGGTCTTTTGCATTGAGTGCTTTAGCAAACTCTTCAGCTTTGATCCATTCAGCTGCGAACATCTCGAAAGGAAGTGTATAACCAACGCCAATAGACATATATCCCAATTCGCCCAGAATACCAGACACGGGATAGAAATAAGCAGAATGAGCAAATGGAATGTGTGGAGATGCAGGTACCCATTGTAAGTTTGTATCTTCAAACTTCATTTTTCGTTTCCATTTTTTCATCTTCACGACTTCTAATTGACAAGGTTGCTCAGACATAATCTCTTTGTTTATCATCAAGGCAAGTTCGCCACATGTAAGTCCGTATAGATAGGGTATCTTTAATTGACTGACAAAAGAGAAGAACCCATCTTCCACTAAGTTACCTTCCACTTTCAGTCCTCCCACAGGGTTAGGACGATCAAGCACTACAAAAGCAATGTTGTTTTCAGCTGCTGACTTCATTGCCAGATACATAGTGGAGATATAGGTATACGAACGACAACCAATATCCTGAATGTCGTACACTAAAACATCTATACCTTCCAACATTTCAGCAGTTGGTTTGCGTGTCGCACCATATAGCGAATGTACAGGTACATCTGTATTGGGGTCAGTAAATGCTTCAATTTTATCGCCTGCATGTACATCACCCCTCACACCGTGTTCAGGTCCGTACAAAGCAACAAGGTTTACATTGGGTGCTTCGTGCAATATATCAATTGTGGATTTAAGGTTATTATCCACACCGGTTGGATTCGTAATTAATCCGACACGTTTACCCTCAATAGCTTTGAATTTTGTTTGCTTTAGCATCTCAATCCCAGTCTTGATCTTAATCTTTTGTGCGAATGTTGATACGGTTGTCATTGTTGAGCAAATCAATACTAAGACTGCAATTCTTTTTATCATAATTATCTGTTATTCTAAGAGTTTTACTCTTGTTTAATTTTTTCTTTTTTAGTTCTTTTTCCAAACTCGGGATCTATTTTCAAAAATGGAATGATAAGAAGGGTTGGAATTGTGGCTATCATAATGAGTATGAAAAAATGATTGTATCCAACCAAATCTTGCAACCAACCTGAAACCATTCCTGGAATCATCATTCCTAATGCCATAAAACCCGTGCAAATTGAATAATGAGCTGTTTTGTGTTCACCATCAGAAAAGTAGATTAGATAGAGCATATAAGCAGTAAAGCCGAATCCATATCCGAACTGCTCAACAGCTACTGCAGCATTTATCCAAAAAAAGCTTTCGGGTTGAAAATAGGAGAGAAGCAAATAGGCTGCATTGGGTAATGTGATGCTGAGTGCCATTGGCCATAACCAATACTTTAAACCCTTTTGTGATGCAACAACACCACCAATAATTCCACCGAGCGTTAGTGATATTACTCCAACGGTACCATATACCAGACCTACTTCTTGTGTAGAAAGTCCCATGCCACCTATTTCTCTTATGTCTAACAGGAAAGGTGATGCCAGTTTTACTAACATGGCTTCAGCTAATCGGTACAATAGCATAAATGCAATGGCTAATCCGATTCCTTTTTTTGAGAAAAAAGAAGCAAATGTTCTGCCAAACTCTTTGGAAATATCGGAAACTGAATGTGCTTCTTTACCTTTATCGCTTTTAGGTCGTGGCAATATAAAGTTATGGTAAATAAATAGCGTTACAAAAAGACCAGCAAGTATAAAAAAAGTAATGCTCCATGCCAGTGGTATGTTTCCGGATATTCCTCTAAAAGTCGCTGATACTTCTTTGTTTAAGTTTGGATCTAATTGTACTAAAGCATAAGCAGGTTTATCCCAATTTTTGGAACTAAAAACAAGTCTTTCTCCGGATATCAATGATATGCTTTGGTCTCCATCGGATAAAGTAGTGTTTAAAACAATTTCATCACCTTCTTTTGGTGCTTTACTTAAACGAATAGCAACCAAAGAGGCATTTCCTACTAAGTCGTCATTTAATCCTTCAACCTTTCGTTTCTCGCCAAAGTTGGTTTTTATATAATTACCTAAAGGAGCAGCCACGTTTTGAGACCACCACGATTTCTGTGTGTTACCACTCTCTATATTTTTTTGCTCATCAGTTTTCTTTACAAATCCATTTGAAAGATTATTGTTTTCGGCAATGCCTTTCAATACATTTAATGAGTCAACAGGTATTTTATTCGTGTTAAGTACTAAATTCTCTGGATAGATAACAAAAGTTGATTCATCTTGGCTGGACGTTATTTGGGGTAACTCATCCATTCTTATTTCACTTTGAGCAGTGGGTGAAGAACTAACATTCAAAAAAACAGGTTCTGAGCCAGACATTATCTCGAGAGTCCCAGCCAGTATAATCAACAACCCCTGGCCTACAATCATTGCAAGACGATAGAACGTACTACGGATTCCCACAAAGAACGATTGTTGGGAATCGTCTAATGCAATCATATAGAACCCGTCGGCTGCTATATCGTGGGTGGCCGAACTAAATGCAAGTAACCAAAAGAAACCCAAAGTAGCTTGAAAGTAAAACGGAGTGGGCAATGTAAACGCCACTCCTGCCAAACCAGCACCAATAAGTAATTGCATGGTAACAATCCACCATCGTTTGGTTTTAAGGATATCTACAAAAGGACTCCAGAAAGGTTTGATAACCCATGGTAAGTAGAGCCAGCTTGTGTAAAGTGCAATATCAGTATTGGATAAACCAAACCTTTTGTACATTATCACTGCTACAGTCATTACTACTACATAAGGTATCCCTTGTCCAAAATAAAGGGTGGGTATCCATGACCAGGGGGTAATTGATTTACGTGGTTTTGTTGATTGGTTCATTGTTTGTTGT
>JAQVZQ010000007.1:0-23054 GCA_028708095.1 Dysgonamonadaceae bacterium | reverse complement strand
TGTTGTTATTGTTGAATTATAAATTCAAAGTTAATCCAATAAATATTGTTCACTGTAATCTGCATTGTGATTTTTATTCACCAATTACTTCATAACTTCCTATTCCACCTGAAAACTTAACTTCACTTTTAGAAATATCTTTTGTATTTACGAACAAACCACCTGAGCATATTATTAATGGTCTTGTTTTAAATGGACTCGTAAATTTTACTGTTTCTCCACCCACTGCAAGTCCTGCAAGCCTTCGCTCTGAGCTGAGATTTGATCGGGAGTCATAAGTGAAAACACTTAAAACACTTACCGGAGCATCTTTTGCCTGCAAACGTACCTTATGTAATCCAAAACCTAAATTTAAAAGTCCTTTACGGTTTTCCAAATAATTTACTCTCTTGTCTGTATCAATAAAACCTTGGTTACAATGTTGAGACTTTACAAGTTGGTCATCAACGAATATTTCCAGGGTTCCACTATTTGGGTCATCTATCCAAGCCACAGAAATGTCAGTACATACCACTTCAATTTCAATATATTTACCCGGATTAAGTGTGATTTTATCTGTGCCATAAGGAGCTCCCCATTCTGAATGAAATTTTTCTATTGGATGCTCTGTTATATTCCAGTTTGGATTCGACACGGGAAAAAACCGTCTGTTTGGGTTTATTTTGGAATCTACATAAGTTATTTTGGCATTATCTCCAACTATTTCAAGAATGTGCCTGTCTCCCAAACTGGTGCGTCCATGTCGGAACATTGAATTACGAATGTCATATCCCGGAGATGACCTCCTTGATTGAAGCGCTACTCCATCAACGTATGGTACAGGTGGTTCGTTGTCAGATTTCCCCCAGCAATTAATCGCATTATCTTCAAATATAAACCTGTTTGTTTTTATTCTTTGACTGATGGAATCAAAACTTACCATGTTTCCCTCCCATCCGTATGAATTCGGGTGAAGTCGTTCAGGTAATTGAACCTGGGCCTGTCCAGGAAGAATTGGGTCCCAACATTCAAAAGCTTTCTCTAATTGCTTGAACCAGAGATAATGTGCTGCTGCCTGAGGATGCCCGTCTGAAGGCACGAGAGAATATCTGTTTACCCACCTTGTAACATCATCTCCTATTTTACCATAATCCATATATGGAATCTGGTATCTTAAAGAAAGTGCCTGAAGGTCTCCTGCATTTGATGTATAGCCGCCCTGATTCTGAAACGGGCAAAATAAGAATTCCGTGTGAGGATAATTTTGTTGAATCCACCGTATTGCACCCTCAAAGACAGCTACTTCGTCTGGTGTATCAGTTTTCTCATTTGCTCCGCTGCCAAAAATTACCAAGTCAGGTCTCGCACCTTCATTGCGCTCAAACAAATCAGGATATAATTCTTCCCAGCTTTTTCCTTTCTTATGACCATTTATCCCGGGCGATGGTGCTAATGATAGTGAACAATATTTTTGTAAACCAGAGTGCGATTCACCAATCGATGATCCATCACATGCCATAAAATTAAGACATATTTTATCTGCAGGAAGGTTGAATTTTCTCATAAGCTCAAGCTTCAGTCTGCCAGCGTAACTATAATAATGCCTCCACTCTCCATAATAATCATCAAGATCAGGTCGTCCGGCTTTCGCTGCATCAAAAAGTCCTTCCGAAAGCGGTTGCTTAAAGGTTTTAGAATCCGGGTCTTCGTCATACATGTACATTGGCGGGTTTGCACTGCCACGGTCAATACTCGATCCCATAAGTATAATATGGATTGGTTCTCCTTTCCAAAGCTTTTGAATTGTCCGTGGTATATATCTGTAGTATGGAGTCATTTCCCTTGTTGTGTGAATTTTATTCTGATGAGGACTTTTCACACTGAGCTTTGGGGAGTAAATCCAAACTGTATCTGTGAGACTTAAATTCTCAAACTCTACTTGAATTCCAATTGTGTTGATATCATTTGAGCTTGACTTATTCCCAACGCCAGTTTTCCCAATGATTACGGCATCCTCTATTATAAGGTTAACTATCCCGGGATCTTTTAACGATGTGTTATATTCTTTTGCAACAACCAGCTCTCCTCTTGCGTGTTTGGGAAAACTACGACTGTCTCTCATTCCAAAGTCTTTAGGACTCCATTCGCCATCTTCACTATCTGTCTTCATCAATTTAATCTTAGATTTAAGCTGATCTCCTTCTTTTTGATAAGCGTAAACTGACAAGCTTAATTTTTCTCCATAAGAAAGATCAGCTTCAGGAAGCGTGAAAAATTGCCATATCTTTTTGCCCGGAGTTATTGCTATCAGATTATGAGTTGAAAAAACAGGTTTTACTGAATCAGGAACATGCGATTCGCGTACTACTTCGATATCTCCCCATACATCAGTGTTCCAGAAAGCAACATTATGTGAAGCATAACTTACAGGAGTTCCTTCGCGATGATTAACAAATGAATGAAACTCAAAAGATGGATTTTTAAGAAGATTTGATGCATCCTGTGTCTCTCTTGTAGAAGATATTACATCCATAGATGTCAGCAAGATAAAGCTAAGAATCAGTATTGTTACTTTCAGTATATTTTTCATTTGCTCATTTTTTATAAATACTAAGTTCAACTTATTATTCTACCGGATTTAATATTATCAATTGTTTATTTTTTCTATTTGTGTGACTTATCGAATTCTTTTTTGATGTCTGTTATTGATTTCGTTTTATATCCCAATCAGTTTTACAATTGGTTAATTCACTAAACTATTTTGTTTTGTTATGTACTGACAAATAGGTTTGTTTAGTGTTGTCATTTGTTCTAAGTTCCTATAAGTGATATCCATTACAATAAAAAATTGGTTAATACCTTTTCTCAAGTTTCGCTCCCGGGAAATAATGCCCTAAAATATCCTCGTATTTATATCCTTTATCTGCCATCATGGCTGCACCAATCTGACAAAGACCTACACCATGTCCCCAACCTGCACCATATAATGTGAATTTCCCTGGAATTCCCTCTTCATCTTCTTCGGATGTTTCAACAACAAAAGCCGAACTATACAAATGAGATTCAGAGAGAGTGCGTCTTATTTCTAACTCTTTTCCTATAGTCATCACCCGTTCGGTCCCAATTATTTTTAAACGAATTATGCGACCTGAAGTACCCCGTTCGATTGGAATGATTTCTATGATTTGACCATAATCTATACCTGAACGTTTATGTATTAGCTCTGCTAATTCTTTTTGAGTATAGGATACAGTCCATCTGAAAAAATCGGATGTTTCCTGATCGTAATCATTCAATACCTGCTTGAGAACCTGCTCATCTTTTGTATTGCAAAATGCAACAGGTGATGATTTAATCCAATCCACAGCTTCCTCTTCGTTAGTTAAGTCAGGTGTGTTTAAAGTAATATTCTTTGAGTCAGCTTTTCCTATTAGATAAGGGTGGGGGACTGGCTCCCAAACATTCTCAAATGTTTCCATAAAACCTCCACAACATTTATAGAATCGTGTATCGCAAATCGCACCTTCATATACCAACACCTGACCATTTGTTTCATTAATTACCTCGGTCACGAGTGGTGTAGATTGTTTAGTGATACCCTGATAACGCTGACAATGATCGTCAGCACAAACATCAAAATTAACATGGTCTTCTCTGTCCCACCAACGCATAATTTCATTACCATCTTCGAAAGATGTTTGGTACTTATTATCGCTGGTTTCTAAAGATTTATTCTTATCAATTTGTGCTAAAAGCCAGCTTCTTGATATTACAGCATGTGATTTTAGTAGCTCTTCAGAACTGGTCGCACTCATTTCAGATGAAATCACACTGATTAGGTAATCCTCTAAAGAAACCACATTCACAGCAGTAATCATTTCATTTTCTACAATGAGTTTTAGATTACCTTGAAATCGTTGATCCTCTTTTCGCTCCCAATGAAAATTGATGCCAATTACGGCATCTTTTAATTCAAAAGAACTGTTGTGAATATCATCAGTTTGTAAATCCAACTCATCGTATAAAGCTCCGTTGAAATCAATTTTACCAGTGGATATCTTTGCACTATAATCTCCTTTTTCGAGAGTGATGCCATCGAAACTGTATGAATCGAAAAGAGAAAAACTTATTTCCGGAGCACTCATTATCCCTACACTAATTTGGGGTTCTGTCATTTTTTTGTAATTATTTTAAAGCTGAGGGTATAAACAATTAATTATTTCTGCATTGATTGTCTTGCAAGCAATTCCCATGTTCTAATGCGGTCTTTATAAGTATTATGACCGTTCATTTTTACAATATCTAATGAGGCATCCGAGTTGTCTTCCCATCTGCGACACATATATAGTACATTATATATTCTTCCAATCTGATAGTTACGTGATATATTCAAACCCAATGCATAATCTTCTCCATAACTTGTGTTGGGAACTTTCACCTCACGAAGAACTGGGGTGTAAAAAGCACGAGGTGCACCCAATCCGTTTATGCGTAAAGCATTGTTTCTTCCATTGTCGGGTGTCCACTCTTTATGATCAATGATTCCGGGAGGGATGGTATTCATATCAAAGTCTGTCATCTCATATGTACCCACTACCATGGCGCAATTTTGTTCGTAAAATGCATCAACAATAGTTTGCAATGTGTTTTCACCACTATAAACATCGTCACTGTCTAATTGCACTGCAAATTTACCACACTCGGGGTGATGAACACCCATGTTCCAGCAACCACCAATACCTAAATCATCTCTGTTGGGAATTACATGAATCAATCTTTCGTCATTAGAAAACTCCTTAATTGCTTCAGTGGTTCCATCAGTTGAATGATTATCGACAATGATGAGGTTGAATCTGAAGCTGGTCTTTTGTATTAATACAGACTTGATAGCATCTTTAACAGTTTTAATGCGATTGCGAACTGGAATAATTACCGAAGCTTCATACTCAAAGTTGTCTTTATCGAATACTATTGTTTCGAAGTTGGGTTCTAAATATGCATTCACATCTTTTAGATGCTGAGTGCATGCCTGCTCCATTTCGATTTGAACCTTACGGTTTTTGGGGTCGACATAATCAAATATCTTTTCACCCGACTTTCGTGTATCTTCGTCTATTTCAGAGTACAAATATTCGTTGATATGAACCAGCGAATTGTTTTGTGAAACCTTTAATCTTAAATCGTAAAGTCCAGCAAATTCATATGTTTGCGTGCTCATTTTTTGAGTTGCTTCTTTCAGAACAGAACTATTATAAAGCATCAAAGAACCAAAGTTGAAATCGTCTCTCAAACTACCTGCTTGATAATCTATAACGGGATGGTTCTTTTTCTCTCCGTTAGCAATTGCATGATAATCTGAATAGACCATTCCTGCGTTGGCATCCTCTGCAATTTTAATCATGCGCTCAAGTGCAAAATACCCCAATTGTAATACAGTGGACTTTTGATAAATCAGCGTGTAATCAGCAGTTGATTTTTCACTCATCTTTTGCACTGTTTGGGTGCTTTGCAGACTATCAATTTCAATTATCTCGCAACCTTTTATGGGACTCATTCCTTTTTGAGGTGCGAGCAAATAGATTTTATTTACAAGGTCAGATTGTTTCAATTGGTCTATGGTCTTGGCTGCCTGTTCTGGTTGAGTATATAGGATAAAAGCGTTTATTGTTTTCATAGGGTTGTATTTTAAGTGTGAATGTTATTATTATGACTGATAAAACTTAATGAATTCACTGTATTCTTCAGCGAATGTTTGTTTTAAATGATGCTTTTTTTGATTGAGTATGTATTTACAAACTCTATCTACATCTTTTTTCGAAATTGAAAAAGCTGAACACGAATCTTGCCATTGAAAGTTACCTGTACATAATTTATTTTGATTAATGAACTTACTTGAACTGTTAGCAATTATCGATGCTAAAGTTTCTTCGTCTAAATTGGGTGAACGAGATATGAGCATGTGGGTGTGATCTGGATTTGCATAAATAGAATATAAATGGCAGTCATTGTTCTTAATGATGCCAGTTATATACTTTTCAATTCTATCTCTGTCCTTTTCTTCAATTAAGGGTAATCGATTGTATGAAATGAATACAAAGTGTGTATATAAATTATTATATTTTACTTTCATTGTTTTCTACCTCTCTTTCTTAATAAGCTAATAAGGTTTGTTTGTGAGTTGATTCTAATGTTACTAAGGTTTTAAATGCCTTGCTTAACGAGTAATGCTAAAATTTTCAATATTGGATGTTTCAAATCTTTGTTTTCAAATCACTTCTAACTTACTAACTTCTTATTTTACCTAATTTGTAAGTTTATCAACTTTTGAGTTTGCTTTATTATTCATTTATATTTCAATGCTTTCTCTTTGCCAATACTCATCTCTTTTATAATAAGCTAATAAGGTTGGTTTGTGAGTTAATTCTGATGTTACTAAGGTTTAAATGCCTTGTTCAATGAGGTTTGCTGAATATTTAAAGCATAGATGTATTTAAAAACCTTATTTACTTTTTTTCCTAACCTTAGTAACCATGTTTCACCATCCCAACCTTAACCTTATTACCTTATTATTCTTTATTTGTATGCAACCTTTTAGTGTTGAACTATGATTGTACTTTCAAATCAAAACCAAAAATCTTACTGTTATTGACTTAATTGTAAAGTATATATCTTTCTCCCTTTCAGGGTAGAGATTCTGCTCTTTATCTCACTCCTCCATCGTCTGCACAATGCTTTTTATCAAAGCGTTGCGTTTGCTCTCCTCTTTTACCGATTCGATGGGGAAGCCAAGTATGCACGTATTATATTTATCGTCCTTATGAAAAGTCCCGGCACTTAAATTGTTTTCAGTATATCGGAAAACAGTGTAAGCATTTTCACCCACAGGTTCAATGGCATCAGGATTTTCAACAACATATGACTCACTGTTCAATTCATTGTAGTAATTGTAATCACCTGTTAGCAATGTAAATGGTGATGTTACAGATTTAATGCGACCTGTTACTCCACCAAAATTGTTTCGCCATTTAAATTTGAGTGTGTTTTCTGCCCAATCCTCATCTGCTTTGTCTGCAAAGGTGTTATCCCATAAATCAGTTCCCACAAATGCACCGCTCACAATCATATTGCCACCGTTGTTGCAATATTCAGTGATGATTTGCTGATGAGCTTTAGTAAAAGTCTTGTGCTTTGCCATCATCGCTCCGCGAGCAATGGACCACTCTCGTTGTTTTCCTAAAATCCAGTCTACAATTGAATAAGTATTGTTGAGTATAACTGTTCTATCTTCCACAGCTTTCGCCGATGTTGAGACAAAAGAGTAACCCGCTTCTATAAACCCTTTTCCGTGCACTGCAGGATAATCAAAAGTGTTGCCCGCAATAGCAGTAGTTTCATAGTTGGCATTACTGTCTCCAAAACCTGCAGCATCATCATCCATCCATGGTATTTTACGCCTGAATTCGTGCATTTGTCCAATAAAATGATGTTCGGAAATATAGGGTACTCCATTATCTATTGTACCCATAAAGCCTGCAATGCTATCTGTTGAGGCAAAGCTGAAAGGAGCAGAAGTTCGTGTGAATCCATTTACGATTAACACAGTACCCTTTTCTTTGCTGTGAAGGTAAGCAGACAATATTTCGGAGGGAAAACTTTCTCCACCTTCATTTACTGCTGTTACTTTAAAGCTGTATAACTTGTCTTTATCTATCTTTATTTTGATGTTGTTTTGAGCAATTACTTTTCCATTATCGAAATCGTTGTCGTCAATTCTTGTGTATACAATATATTTGTCAGCTTTTGCTGTTGGTTCTTTGTCATCCAGCACATCTTTCCATTTCAGTTCAACATGACCATCTTCAGTAAATTCACTACTGAACTTCTGAACTGGGAGTGGTTGTACCACAAACTCTCTGTTGTATTGCGATGCAATAAATTTAAGCATTCCCTTGTAGATGGAACGACTGACAGTGAATCGAAATGTTGGGTCAAGACCATAGCGCATATCAGCAAAGTTTTGGTGCGATAATAATTCCAATAACATTGTTGGCACATTGGGAACACGTGCTTCACTATATGATCGGTTCCACATGTGACGTCTGGTCCAGTTTGGTTCAAAGTCAGCACGTATATCATTGGTAATTTCTTCCATTACCAAATCGGTTAAATCGCGGGATGCCCATCGTGAACCGCCATTTTCAAATACTTCATCGTTGTGGTGGGTCATGTAAATACCAAGCGTGCCGATAATTAAATCGTTCATGGTTGTTCCTGCATCAGTATGAAAAGCAAAAGCCAAATCAACCGGGATTTTCAAACCTCCTTCATCAGGAAGAACTGACGAGCCTCCAGCGATATAATTAACCCAAAAACCACGACTTTGGAAATCGTCGGTGTAGTCATTTTTACTTTCACTTCGGTTATATATGCTGTCGGGTGCTCCCGCCCATTGCAACCAGTAGCGCGCTGCCTCAGTGTAACGTGGATATCCACTTACTTCTGGCGTGAACTTAATTTTTTTGCCTCTTTTTGTTTGCTTTGCAGGACCCTTGGGATGGGGCAAACGTGCTATATTTCCCATACCACCACCTATCTTTACAGCATCAGCCGATACTATCTCTCCAGTATTCTGCGTTTTGTTAGTTAACACAACTCTGTGGTTGTTGTCTTTGTCAAATGTAAAATACCCAAGAAATATCCAGGTACTTCCACCCATTTTCTGATTCACCAAAAAGTCTGTTTCGCCTCCAGCGTGATATATCTTATAGTGTGCCTTTTCGGTACTGTTCTCAAAAGATTGATAAGAGACATACACACCATATTTATCTTTCTTAGTTATTTGAGGAATCCATTCAATCAAGCTTGCTTTTCCATCAGTTACTGACTCTATCCAACGAGCTGTCCCCATTTTAAATGGATTTTCTCCATCTAAATATTGCACTTTCTTATGAGCAAACCCAGGGAGAAGAGAGTTGTCCCAACTTTCATTATTATTGGTTTCCCGGTAAATGGATTTCGAATTAACTGTATTATCATTGTCCACAATTATTTCACTTGTATTGTAATCCCTCTCCCGCGGCATTAAAACATTTGCACCAGCATTTTCTAACATTGGAACAAGAAAGGGTAATACATAACTTTGGGTATATATATCTTCTACAGTTTGAAAAATGCGTGCACGTTGCCACTCCCATCGACTGAGTTTCTGTTCGTAATACCAGCCATGGCTTTGCCACATTGCAATATGGTTGTTTGCTAATCCTTTGGTTAAATGAGTATAAGGTGAGGAGATGTTTTTTACAAGAGGAGCCGTTACTTTGTGAGCTTGAGAGCGGTGTAAATCTTTTTTATTGATAATTCTGTGTGAATTGGGGATGAGGTCGCTTATCTCCTTTTGATCGGTATAAACACTTAATGTGTAGTTTTTCTGTTGCTGAGGAAGGTGATACCTAATGCTATCATAAATAGTTTTCACTGTCTTTTCGCGCATTGGCATATAAGACAAAGTAAGCTTTGCATATACATCAACCTTCTTTTCATCATAGTTGACGTTGATGCTATCCACACCTATCTTTAATGATTGCCTCATATTCTGCAAGTAAATTGCAGAAAGGGGATTGGATAGTTTATCCTTCAATTCGGGAATACTACTTTGTCCCGAAACAGAGAAGGCAATCAGGATGAAAAGTAAGAATAGTTGTTTCCTCATACTTTTGTCTCTGTTAGATTAAATTTTGCGTTCATATGTTTGAAATGTATAGTCATAAGCATGCCTTTCGTCAGCTTTATGTTTCTCCTCTTCAATCAACTCCCATTCTGAAAAGTCAATTGCAGGGAAGTAAGTATCTGCCCCCTCAAAAGTGTGGTGTATGCGGGTGAGGTGCAATTTATCCATATCATCAAATACAGCATCAAAAATCTGTCCACCTCCAATAAAAAACACCTCGTCCTCATCTTTGCAATACTCCCAAACTTCGGGAAGTGAATGCAACATCACACAATTGTCAATTTTTAATTGATTGTCGGTTGTCAAAACAATGTTTTTCCTCTTTGGTAATGCTGCACCATTTGGCATTGCTTCAAGAGTTTTGCGTCCCATTATTATGGTGTTGTGCAATGTGATGTTTTTAAAGTGCTTTAAGTCATTTGGTAAATGGCACAACAAGTTCTTATTTTTGCCAATTGCATTGTTCTCATCAACTACCACAACAATGGATGCAGTTGGTTTATTGGACTTCTGTTGTTTCTTCATTTTCAAAGAGTATTATTATATGGCTACTTTTCCTTTAATATGTGGATGCGGATGATAGTTGACAAGTTCGAAATCCTCAAATTTAAATCCAAAGATGTCTTTCACGTCAGGATTTATCCTGATAGTTGGCAATGGACGAAGCTCGCGGGATAGTTGCAGTTTCACCTGTTCGATATGATTTGAATAGATGTGTGCATCGCCAAAAGTATGTACAAAATCGCCCTCTTCTAAATTGGTTACTTGTGCCATCATTTTAAGCAAAAGAGCATAAGAAGCGATATTGAAAGGAACCCCGAGAAATATATCTGCACTTCGCTGATATAATTGCAAACTCAATTTCCCGTCTGCCACATATAGCTGAAAGAAAGCATGGCATGGAGCAAGTTTCATAAGTGGAAGTTGAGCTACATTCCACGAACTCACAATTATACGTCGTGAATCCGGATTGTTTTTGATGGTTTCAATTATCTCAGATATCTGGTCAACATGACCCCCATTATAATCAGGCCACGATCGCCATTGATAACCATAAACAGGACCTAAATCACCGTTTTTATCCGCCCATTCATTCCATATTCTTACACCATTATCTTGCAAGTACTTTACGTTAGTATCGCCATTTAAGAACCATAATAGTTCGTATATAATCGACTTCAGGTGTAGCTTTTTGGTGGTTAACATAGGGAAGCCATCAGCAAGGTTGAACCGGCTTTGATGGCCAAAAACACTTAGCGTTCCTGTGCCAGTACGGTCTTCTTTTCTAACGCCCTCGTCCATCACACGTTGAAGGAGTTCTTTATATTGTTTCATATTTGTTTTTATCTAATAATTTTATGAGGTGAGATATTTAGAATCCTGCTTATCCATTGGTATCACAAAAATAATGAATCTTTTGTTATTTGCAACGTTAATAATGAGTGCGTATATTAGAATGGCATTTAAATTGTACTTATTCAAATTAATGAGTAAGTTTGACATGCTTTTCAGAAAAAAATAGAAAAACTCTTGTGTATATTAATATGGTATCTGTTGAAGCATTTTAAGTGATTGTCATTCAATTAATAAATACAATTATGAAAGTAAATAGGTTTTTCCCAATATTATTTCTTCTGACTTTGTCCCTTACAAATGGATTTTGTCAGCAAAAGTTCGAAATTAGAATTACACCCCATCATGATGATTGGACTTACCAATTAGGAGAAAACGTGCAATTTCAAGTAACCATTACAGAAGAGATCCCTTCAAACAATACATTTTCTGTTAAATACGAGATCGGTACTGAGAAAATGCTCCCAACTATTACAGAAGAGATACAGGTCAAAAGTGGAATGATTGCAATTGATGGAGGTACTATGAATACCGCAGGATTCCTTAGATGTAAAGTGACAGTTTCAAATGGCAAAGGGGTTTATACTGAGATTGCAACAGCTGCATTTGAACCTGAATTAATTAAGCCAACTGCAGTCCTACCTAATGATTTCGAATCTTTTTGGGATGAACTGAAGTTGAAACACGAAGTAATTCCGCTTGATCTGAAATTAACGCCTATAAAATCGAAAAGTAATGAAAGAGTCACCTATTATCATATAGACTATCAGAACTTTGAGTTCAAAAACCGCTCATATGGGATTCTATCGGTTCCTAAAGAAGAGGGATCTTATCCAGCAGTGATACGTTTTCCTGGTGCAGGAATTTATCCATTGGGTGGAAACACAAATATTGCTGATAAGGGGGTTATTACACTCGATTTGTATATACATCCTTTTCCTGCTAATATGGATAATGATTTTTATAGCCAACTGGGAAATACTTCACTCTTAAATTATATGTTTTTTGGCACTCACGATAAATATGCTTTTTACTACAGAAGAGTGATTTCAGGTTGTCTGAGAGCAGTTGATGCAATTTATTCACTACCGCAGTTTGATGGAAGGAATTTGGCGGCATGGGGTTCAAGTCAGGGGGGAGCATTATCAATTATAACCACCGCCCTGGACAAAAGAATAAAAATGCTGGTTGCATTATGCCCCGCAATGTGTGATTATACAGGTTATCTGAATGGCCGTGCTGGGGGCTGGCCCCATTTTTTCAATCAGGATAATCGTGAAATGTATGAAAACAGCCATACTATTCATACTTTGTCTTATTATGATGTAGTTAATTTTGCCCGATTTATTACTGTTCCAGGTTTCTACTCATGGGGTTTTAACGATGAGACAACTCCACCAACCTCATTTTACTCCGCTTACAATGTTATTAAAGCTTCGAAGCATGTACATATTATCCCAAAAGGGAAACATGAAATTTATCCTGAACAGATTGATAAAACGTATCAATGGATACTTGAATCATTTAAAAAGGAGTAGAAATACTTTGCTTGATATAGTGTAAGAGCAAGTAGATACTTCATTTTTCAAGTAAGTTTGTTTTATTACCTCTTATAAAAAACTGCTAAATAAGAACTTTTATACTTAGTTGTTCGTTTGATAACTAAGAAAGATAATTATAAACACATTTAATAGATGAAAACAAAAATTGTTAGGGCACTTAAGCATGCAATACCTCTTTTGATGGTAATGTTTATCGCTTATTCGTGTAGTGAGTCAACTCAGGATTATTTAGATGAGTATGAGATAAGACGAATGATTGAGGAAGAGATTCGAAAAAATAATCAAGAGTTAGAATTTACTCAATGGGAAATTGTAAACGTGAAGGTTGAAAAAAAGTCATGGAAATGGTATGAGGACACAAAACGATATGAAGCTGTAGTTGATCTTCCCGAGTTGTCTGAATTTATATATGAAGATGGTATACAGTTAGGCTATGTTTTTATTGGAGAACAGAATGTTAATGAAAAACAGATAATGCTCCCTTATAATTTTACATATTATGAAGATGTGGATAATGAAGGACTCCCTATTCTTGTTTATACCGAAACTATTAGTTGCGATTTTCAGCTGGGCTCACCAAGTAACGTGACTTTTAATATTCAAACTTCAGACTTATATCCTATAAATGAGGATTTTGTGATTGATCGTTACTTTCGCATTGTTTTAGTTTGGTAAAAACTTACCTTAGACATTTAAGAACTATTTTTACTGTTTTGAATTAAAATCAAAGCATCCGCCACAATAAAAGAACTACCGCCGATAAAAATAAGATCATTTTTGTCGGCGTTTTCTTTAGCTGCTTTTAGTGCTAGTTCCACTGTGCTATAACTATTACCTTGTAGTCCGAACTCGATAGCTTTTTTTGCTAATATGTTTTTATCAAGAGCCCTATCAATAGCTGGTTGTGTAAAGTAATAAACTGCATCTTTCGGCATCAACGAGAGAACAGTGGAACAATCTTTATCGTTAACCATGCCAAATACTATGCGAAGTTTCCTGTATTTTTCCATAGCCAATTGTTCAACAATATAACGTATACCGTGAGGATTGTGCCCTGTATCACAAATAACCCTAGGGTTAAGTTGCAATGTTTGCCATCGTCCCATCAATCCTGTTAGTTCCACTACATTTGAAAAACCATCATACACCGCTTGATGAGGAATTTTGAAACCTAACTTTATTAATTCATGTATGGAAATAAGAACAGTTCGTGCGTTTTTATTTTGCACCCAGCCACCCAACTCAATTTTTAAATCTTTGTAGCTGTTATTACTCAATATCCATCCATCTTGTGTTAATTCAGAAGAGAACTTATCCATAACCTCTTCCGCAAAAACAATAGGTGCTTTCTCAGTTTTTGTTTTTTGTTTAAAAACCCCTTTTACTTCTTCACTCTCTATTTCGCCAATTACTACAGGGGTATTTGGTTTTATAATTCCGGCTTTTTCTGCTGCAATTTTAGTTAATGTATTTCCCAAGTACTGAGTGTGATCTAATCCGATGTTTGTGATAATACAAAGATTGGGAGAGATGATATTCGTACTGTCCAATCTGCCACCCAATCCTGTTTCAATAATTGCAACATCTACTTTCATTATTTGAAAGTAAAGAAAAGCCATCTCCATGGTCAATTCAAAAAAAGATGGCATAATAGGTTCAAATGCATTGCGGTGATTTTTTACAAAATCAACGACAAACTCCTTTTCGATCATTTCTCCATTTATACGAATACGTTCACGAAAGTCGATGAGGTGGGGCGATGTGTATAATCCGACTTTATATCCAGCTTTGTGCAGCACTGCTGCCAATAGATGCGATACTGATCCTTTGCCATTGGTTCCCGCAACATGTATAGTTCTGTAGTGACGATGAGGGTGATTGAAATGGGAGTCAAGCGCAAGGCTGTTGTCCAATCCTTCTTTATATGCTTTATGACCCACTCGCTGATACTCGGGCATCTGGTTGTATAAATATTCAACAGTTTCTTCGTAATTCATTTATTCTTGAAAGTAAAATGAGTAGTCAATTTTAATCCATATACAGTTAAACAGCTTATTGAGCAAATAGTTAATAAAAAAGTTGCCTTTTCTAAAGCAACTTTTCTACTAATTTATTGTCTGGAAAAATTTCCTGTTTTTTTATTCTTTTATTGCAAAGACTATTTAATTTATATTTGGCAGCACTGAATACTGCTTTGAGTAACGCAGGTGTTGATCTACATAACTCTCGTTATACGAAACAGTAACATCCGTTACTTCTCCATTATCTTTAGTCACCAAATTATAAACTGGATTTACAAACCCACGATAAGGTGATAGGTTTAATTCAGCATAGCGATCTAACACTTCTTTGTGAACCACCTGATCTACTTTTACCGCATACTTCTCAATAAAGTTTTTCGCACTTTCAAAATCACCAGTTGATTTAATACGTTGGATTTTTGAAAGTAGTTCACCAAACAATTCGCGCACTTTTTCATAATCGTTTATAACAACATAGGTTTTACCATCGCGTTGTTTCATTTCTGCAGCATTCGATTCTTTTGCATTTTCAAGTACCCACATTGCTATCAGCTGACGATTACGCATATGAGCTTGTTCAATATCTTTTTCTGGCTGTATACGAGTAAGTTGTGTGATAGCTCCGTTCATCAAATAACTATAGTATTGAGCTTTGTATGCTTCGTCATTGGGAAGTAAACCAAGTTCCACGAGTTTTGGGTCACCCAAGTAATATAGACCAAATAAATCTGCTCGTGTCTCTTCAATGGGACTTCCATAAGCTTTAAGAGCATCACTATCCACTCCGGGGAGTAACTTCCCCGAACCATGTCCCAGACATTCGTGAAGGTCAGTGTGTAAGTTGTTGGTTAATGATCCGTATTTCTTTGCCAACTCCACCTCTTCGGCGCTCCACATAAATTCTTCGCTGAATCCATTGCCTAACGAAGCTTTATTATATGCTTCTGTAATATTTTCAATTGTTACAGACTTAGATCCGTGATCTCGTCTGATCCAGTCTGCGTTGGGCAAGTTTATACCAATTGGAGTGCCTGGATAACAATCTCCACCCAAAATGGCTACAGTAATTACTTTTGCAGATACACCTTTCACTTCTTCCTTTTTGAATTTTTTATTAACAGGAGAGTTGTCCTCAAACCATTGAGCATTGTTGCTAATTATTTCAGTTCGTTTGGTAGCTTCTATGTTTTTGTAATTAACTATGGATTCCCATGTTCCTTTCATCCCAAGTGGGTCAGTGTAGGTCTCGATAAATCCATTGATGAAATCAACTTGAGAATCTAAATCTTTTACCCAAAGTACTGAGTAATCATCAAATTTCTCTAAACTACCAGTTTGATAAAACTCTATTAAGGATAAAATAACGTTCTTTTGGGCATCATTTTCTGTAACGTTTGCAGCTTTTTCTAACCAACCAATAATTCGTTCGATGGCTGGCGAATACATTCCACCTACTTTATAAACCTTTTCCGTTACCACTCCATTTTCTTTCACAACTTTGCTATTCAGTCCGTAAGAAATGGGTGTATTGTCATTCTGATCTTTCATTTTATTGTAGAATGATTCCACTTCCTTCTCCGACACTCCTTCATAGAAGTTTACTGCCGATGTTTTTACCAAATCAACCCCAGCAGCTTGATTGATGCGCTTTGGAAGAATGTTTGGGTCGAACATTATGGGAGTTAGCATCTCAATAAGCTCGTTTACAGTTGCCCCTTCCTTTACTGGCAATTGTGTCGCATCAATAGATGTGACAACTTCAGCAAAGTATTCTTTCGAAAACTCGGGCAACATCTTGTCTTCCGAATAGTGATGGTGTATTCCGTTTGCCATCCAAACACGCTTCAAGTACGTTTCAAGCTTTTTGAAGTCATCAGAATTCTTATCGCCTTCATAATTTTGATATACACTTTCAAGTGTGCGACGAATGGTCAGATTATATTTGTTGTGCTGGTCATACAAAATATCTCTTCCCTCAAGCGCAGCTTCCGAAAGATAATAGATCAATTCTTTCTGTTTCAATGAAAGATCATTGAAACCTGGGACTTGATAACGAAGTATCTCAATGTCTGCAAATTTATCTACAGAATACTCGAATGTATCATCATGTTGTGAGAGATCACTTGTCCCTGTTTTTTTGCCATTTGTGCATCCTGCAAGCAAAAGGAGTGTTGAAAACATAAAAAAAAGTTTTTTCATTGTTCTAAAATTAGTTGTTTGCTACAAAGATAATAAAAATGTGAATATTGAAAGTTCTTAAAATCATTCATGTGGATATAAAAATAGCACCTCTCTTTCGAAAAGTGCTATTTAAATCTAATTGTTTTAATTGGAAGTTACCAATTGCTATTGTTACGGCGATTTCCTCCGCGACCCTCTGCTCTGCCAGCACGGTTGGCTGCTCTGACATCTTTTCTTATCTCATTCCATTGAGCTACTTTTTCTTTTCCAATAATTTTCTCTAAGTCAGCATTGTGTTGATCAACTTCTTTCTGTCTTAACTCCATCATTTCTTTACGACGTGCATCACGATCTTGACGACCCATGTTGCGTTGTTCTCTATTTGCTTTAACTTGCTCAAGGCGGGTTGCCTCTTGCTTTTCACACAAATCTAAAACCTTTGCAGCTTCATCATCAGTCAAATTAAGTTCTTTTGTCATCAAGTCAACTCTTTCTTTAGGAGTCATTCTGATTAGCTCGCTGCGTCTATTGTCAATGTTGTTTCTTCTGTTGCCAACATCTTGTCTGTTGTTGTTTTGAGCAGAAACTGACATCCCCATGGTTAGCAAAAGTGTTGCTACTAAAAATAAATACTTTTTCATATTCTAATAATTTTAATGATTAATACTCCTATATAGATACCCAAATGTAGTGAAAGGTTTAATGCTGCACAAGTATTTGAGCATTGATTATTGTCTGAAAGTCAACTGTTTGACTCTTTTGATAGATGCATTGTGCGTGTTTGTGGAGCTGCCTTGTAGTTTCGTCTATAAAAGAGCTGTATCTGTCTATTTGTTTCATTTTGGGAAGATTCCTCTTGTTTGAAGCATTTTTAATGGAATAATACCTCAGTATCCTCTGAAAAAGATGAAGTCAGTTATAAAAAAAGAGTTTTTTTCAGAGTGGACTCATATTTATAATTTCTATAGATACAAAGTATCAATCCAATGCTTATCTATTTTGTGATAGAAATGAATCTTAACTCATTTATAATAGCTACTTTTGAAATAAATAAAAATAAACTCAATGAAAACAAGCATAAAGCTCACCGATATGCATTTCTTTGCTTATCATGGGGTAATGGAGCAAGAAACAAAAGTTGGCAACAGTTATGTGGTTAATATCTGCATGGATGCAGACCTTTCAAAGGCTTGCGAAAGTGATAATGTTGAAGATACCATTAATTACGCACTTGTTTATGACCTTGTGAAAGCCGAAATGACAAAACCATCTAAGTTGTTGGAACATGTGGCGATGCGTATTTTCAAATCCGTTAAATTCGCTTTCCCTCAAATAATAAAACTTGAGGTGAGATTAGCTAAAGACAATCCTCCCATACAAGGAGAGGTAAAGTGTGCAGAGGTGGTCATTTGTGAATAACATTCATTTTCATTTTTACACATGTTCTAATGCTGAAATAATATCAACTCTTTTAGTTTTTTGTATCTTTGCATAAATATTGGAAACAGATGGATAACGAACAAACAATAGACGAAATAAATCTCAATAATTCTGAAGCTACTGATAGCAGAGTGGCAGGGCAACCAATCGCTAAGGAACGCTTAGTGCTTCGCACAGAGAATCTTGTCAAGAAATATGGCAAGCGTACAGTTGTGAGTCACGTTTCTATTGATGTAAAGCAAGGAGAAATTGTGGGTTTACTTGGTCCCAATGGTGCAGGGAAAACAACTACATTCTATATGGCTGTTGGATTGATTGTTCCCAATGAAGGTGAAATATTTCTTGGTGATCTTAATATCACTAAGTATCCTGTTTATAAGCGTGCTCAATATGGAATTGGTTATCTGGCACAAGAGGCATCCATATTTAGGAAAATGTCCGTTGAGGATAACATACGCGCTGTACTCGAAATGACTGATAAATCTCCTGATGAACAACACGAGAAAATGGAGAGCTTGATCGAAGAGTTTGGACTTCAGAAAGTACGCAAAAACTTGGGGGACCAACTTTCGGGTGGTGAGAGACGTCGGTCTGAAATCGCACGCTGTTTGGCTATTGACCCTAAGTTTATCATGCTCGACGAACCTTTTGCGGGTGTTGACCCAATTGCTGTACAGGACATTCAATCAATTGTGGCACAATTGAAATATCGAAATATTGGCATCTTAATTACCGACCATAATGTGGACGAAACACTTAGTATAACCGATAGAGCATATTTGCTTTTCGAGGGAAAAGTTTTGTTTCAGGGAACTGCCGAAGAACTGGCCGATAATCCTGTTGTGAGAGAAAAATATCTGGGTAAAGACTTTCAGTTGAAAAAGAAATATTTTGATTACGAATAATATGGCTCGACTTCTTGCAATTGACTATGGAAGAAAACGAACGGGTATTGCTGTGAGTGATACATTGCAACTAATTGCCAACGGATTGACTACAGTGCCATCTCATCAACTAATTGTATTCTTAAAAGATTATATCCAAAGAGAATCTGTGGAACGCATCATCATTGGTATGCCACGACAAATGAACTATGAAGAGTCCGAAAGTATGCAATACATCAAGCCTTTTGTGAAGAAATTGCAGAAAGAACTTCCTGATACTCCAGTAGAATATTTCGATGAACGTTTCACATCTATGATGGCTCATCAAACAATGATTGATGGTGGGGTGAAAAAGAAGCAACGTCAAAACAAAGCATTGGTTGACGAGATAAGTGCGACCATCATTTTACAAGGCTACATGGAGAGCCAACGCATGAGCAGGATGCGCTAACGCCTCAAATAAACACAAAAATAAAACTACTATTATATTATGATTTTACCCATATACATCTACGGGCACCCAGTACTAAGGAAAGTGACAACAGATATCAACTCATCTTATCCCAATTTAAAAGAGTTGATTGACAACATGTTCGAAACCATGTATAATGCCGAAGGCGTAGGACTTGCCGCACCACAAGTAGGTCTGGAAGATCGCATTTTTGTAATCGATCTGTCTCCACTTGCTGATGAGGATCACCCCGAATTCAAGGATTTGAAAAAAGCTTTTGTAAATGCCCGTATTACCAAAAGAACAGGGGAAATGAGTAGCTATGAAGAAGGTTGTCTAAGCATTCCTGGCATCAACGAGAATGTGCCTCGCCAAGATGAAATAGAAATCGAATACCTTGACGAATATCTTGAGCCTCACACTGAAACTTACACTGGATTCACAGCACGTGTCATTCAACACGAATATGACCACATCGAAGGCATATTGTTTATTGATCACATTTCAGCTATCCGCAAACGTTTGATAAAATCTAAATTGGCTAATATGACCAAAGGGAAGGTAAATTGTCACTATAGGGTGAGGACGGCTTAAAGGATATTTCTCACTACTCTTTATGTTTTTGTAATTCTCCTACGTGGGAGGGGAATTAGGTTAGCAATTAGTAGATTTATTTGTGATATGTGACATAACTCAAATAAAGAAAAACTCATTGAAATATCAACTAAAACCTATACTGATACCCCACACGAATAACCTGGGTCTCATAATAATCATCAGAATTCAGTTTAAAGTTTGCTCCATCTATTTCATAGCGCATTACAAGAGTATTAAAGATATCGCTTGCGTTGATAAATAGTTCCCCTTTGCCATTCTGTATCTTTTTAGTTAGACCCGCATCAATAGAGTAACGGGCAAGGATTTTCCCTTGTGGAATGATATCAGGGGCAAGATAAGTGCCAGTTATTTGAACCTCGGTGTCTTTTAGAAAATTAGCAATTAAATTAATCTTAGCGTTACCCGAAACAATAGTTTGCTCTTGCCCAGTGTAGGGAACATTACTTGGATAAGCATTTACAATGCTAAAAGCGCCAATTTTATTTCTGTAAATATTTCCATTGGCATTGAGTCTCAGTTTCCTTCCTAGTTGCTGGTTTAACACAAGTTCTACTCCTGTGTTTTGTCCCTTATCGGCATTTTGATTAACCTCAGCCAGTAGATTTAAAGAAGGTTCATCAGGTGACACTTCAGTTATAATCTTGGTCAGCAGGTTGGTTGACATCCTATGATATGCTGCGCTGTAGAGGTATCCACCATTCCACGATTGTCTGAATCCCAATTCAACAGACTGTGTAAACTGAGGTTGTAGGTTGGGGTTACCCATTGAAAGGATTTCGGGGCTTGCGTAAGTTGGAAATGTTCTTAATTCTTTCTCCTCTGGCCTATCTACTCGCCTATTATAGAACGCCGATACCCTACTGTTATCGTTAATCAACCAAGTTGCCCTAACACTTGGGAATGGGTCAATATAATCAAACCCAGTACTGCTGTAAACACTATGGTTTGGATCTACTAAATAGTCAACATTTGCATACTCTAACCTAAGTCCTGCCTCAAGCTCAAACTTTTTATGCTCGTAAATGTATGTCCCATAAAGTGCCGAAAGCCATTCCCTATATTCTGCACTACCTGCTAGGGTTGGGTCAAGTATAGAATTATTGCCAGGCTTAAAGTAGATATCATTAGGGAAAAATCTTCCTCGTTGCTTTGTTCCTAACTCAAGTCTGCCTGTTTTTAATGGTTTTGAGTAATCAACTGTCAAGTCAAAAATATTTTCATCGGCTAATAAGCCTGTGGTGTCTGTTCCTATTGTATTAGGGTTGTAAAGTTTATTTGTGAAGTTGAACACCTCATCCTTTCGACGGAACGAATAGTTAAAAGACGATGTCAGGCTATGTCCAGGTTGATTGAATGAATGCTTGTGTGTAATAGTAGCAAACAGGGTCTGGTTTACCTCGTTTTCATAGTATTGCCATAGACGCACTCTGTCTCCAATAGCATTGTCGTAGGGTATATCTCCCAAGTCGGTGTACTCTCGATAGTTGTATAGCGTAGAGAAAGTAAAGGTATTTCTTTTATTTGGGTTGTAATCAATCCCAGCCTTGATATTATATATAGGTTGCGTTCTGTTTTCAAGAAATTGTTGAGTTACCTTCTCACCATTGTCGTAAATGCGTTGAGTGAACTCATTCTTCATCATTTGCTTGTGGTACAAAAAATCAGCTTGAACAAACACGTTTGTTTTCGCTCGCTTATAGTTTGCTGAGAACGAAGGGTTCACTTTGGGGGTGTAACGATACTGCTTGCGAATTCCATTCAAGCTGGGTTCTTTCTCTGCTAACGCTCCAAGCCCCAAAGCAAGACCAGCTTTACCGTTCCAGCCAAACTCTTGTTGTTTTTTAAACACAATATTAATAATACCTGCCATTCCACTGGCATCGTATTTTGCAGAAGGATTGTGAATAATTTCAACCGACCCTATTGCCGAAGCTGGGATATTATCGAGACCTGATTGGGATCCCATTCCAGTTATTGCGGTTTGTTTTCCGTCAATTAGAATGGTGACCTTATCGCTGCCACGTAGAAATATTTTTCCATCCCTATCAATGGTAACACCTGGTAGGTTTTGCATAACCTGTAAAACAGAACCACCTTGTTGGCTAATGTTATCTTCAATTGCAAATGTTTTTTTATCCATTGCCGATGCAACCTCCATTCTGGTAGCTGTTACGGTAACCTCTTCGAGTTCTGTTGAAGATTCGGCAAGGGAGATAGTTCCGAGATCGAGAAAGTTGTTTAGTCTTCCAACATGAAGGAGTAATACTTGTTCTTCGAAACCTATAAATGATACTTTAACTGAATAATCGCCAGTGCTTAGTCCTTCAATGGTGAAAACCCCTTTTTCGTTGGTAATTGTTCCTGTTAAAAAGGCATCATCAGTATCAGTGACAACTACGTTAACATAGGGCAACAACTCTTTTGTTTGTGCATGGCGCACTATTCCCGAAACTACGGCATTGTCTATCTGCGCAAATGCAGAAAAGAAAGTTGACATGAAAATGACTAGGTTGAAAAGTCTTTTTAGTTGCATATTATCTGTAATCTATTTTGGTTACTTTGTGCATAGCTTAACAAATAATTGAAAGAAAGGTTTTTTATTTATTCTTTGTCTTTACTTCACCTGCTAGTGGGTAGCTTCTAATTTCCAAAGGATTGTTGTTGTTATATAATCACTTACTATCTACTTATTGGTGGTATTATTAAGTCCGATAATTGATTAATCTGATATTTAGTTTCGTTTTCCTAAACTTTAGCAACAATAAAGTTACTCCCAAAATAGTTTCACATCCGTAAGATAACGAACCTCACTATAACATGTAGTATCTATGGTGATTT
>JAQVZQ010000183.1 GCA_028708095.1 Dysgonamonadaceae bacterium | reverse complement strand
ATCAACAAAACTGTTGTCGGCGATATCAAAAGTAACTTTTGATGTGCAATAAAAAAGGAGCTACCCTTTTGAGGCAGCCCCTAAAAATAACATGATGCAAGATCTTCACCTACATTTACGCAGCTATTTCCTGTGATAACCCCTGTCGGGTTCACCATCGTACCAATAACCTACACCTCTATCTGTAAAAATAGGATCAACACTAGAAGAGCTCTCTTCATAATAGTAACGCTCATCATAGTTCACCCATGCATTTTCCCTACCTCTTACCTCATCAAAAATAGGAAGCATCAAACCGGTCAGACTGTTCTCTTGTACAAAGAGACGTGTCAATGCCGGCAGATTTGACAAGGACAGTTGCTGTAGCTTCAAAGCCGAAGCATCCAGCCAATCGAGGTTGTTACAGTTGGCAACATTGAGGCTTCGCACCAATGACTGTGTAGATGCTCCCAAGTTATTTAACTTAAAATCCAGTAAACTGTTGCAATTTAAGAGTGTCAGTTCGTCTATTCCCACTTCTATAGTCTCATCAATCCTATCAAAGTCAATGTTTACATACTCCAGAAGAGGATTGTTTGCAATACGCAATTTATTAATAAATCTGTTCCCCTTGAATGAAAGATAAATCTCCTTGAGGAGTTGTGACGAGGATAGGCTCACTTCACCTGCAATTGAGCTGTTATTCATACTAATTTTATTGGCATCAAATTCGCCTTTTAAGTCGATATTTAAAGAATCCAATTGCAGCAGTTTCATTTTAGGACAATTGTTTGCAGAGAGAGTAAGTTTGAAATCCGTATTGCCAGTATATGCTGTTCCACCATCCAGATGTATCCTCTCCAGATTGCGACAGTTATCCACATATACCTCCCTCAGTTGTTTTACGGGAACAGGTTGAGAGCCCTCCCCAGGTACCCATTTTTCTGGAGCAATTTCCGTTATTGCTGTTCCGCTCACATCTAAGTACATCAAATTGGTATTAAGCGCAGACATGTAAAAATCATAAAAGTGTGGAGAATGAACCTCCAATCTTTCGAGATTTGAATTATAAAACAGCTCACCAACACTCTTGCATTTCATGTCATCCACAACAATGGATTGGCAATCATTTTCTCCATTTATATACCACATTATTAAATTGACGTTTGCAGTATGATTTCCAATTTTCATGTCACCGGTTAATTTCCACTCTTCATATTGATTAAGATTAATAATCAATTCATAACCTTCATCACTCTTATAAAAATTAACGCCCTCGAAATCGTCAATTTCTACACCCGGCTTAAACCAGTTACATCCGTTCCATGATGAACCACCTGCACTGTAGTAGATATCAGAAAGGATAGCCTTTGCCGCAGCAGTTACAGTTTCATCTTTTAACGTAAATTTTATTTCTTTATTCAGGTCCATTTTGTTGCCCTCAACCACCATAAATAGATCTATAATATATGTTTCGTCTTCAAGGTTTGTTAAACGTTTTGTGAGTTTTACAGACTGAGAGTTGTTCACGGGTTTATAAGTTCCTCCTTCAGGCTGAAACTCAATTTCAAATTTATCGCCTGTATTACCTATAAACACCTCACCAATTATCTTCATATCAAAGAGGCTGCGCCGTTTACACTCAAGCTCAATATCAACATTTCGCCCATTCACATTCACATTTACCTGCTCCTGCAGTTCAGGAATTAGGTACAACGTGTCGATGGGAATAGATATTTCTCCAGGTATCTCCTCCTCAGCAATGGTTTCATCCATAACAGAAAGAGATATATCAGCATCAATCAGGAACTCACTCAGCAAGTTCATATTTGTGAGTAGCCAATACCTCTCGATAGGCTTACCCAGGTCGATTTCTACATTACCACTCCCCCTCAAAAGAGTATTGATTTCAAGATTACCACTCAACAGATTGCCATATAATCCAAATCCAACTGTTGTTTTTACACCAACACCTACACCACCCTCTATATCAATGGTACTTCCATATTTTATGGGACTGGCATCACTCTCTCCAGACCTGTCGCGATAGATTGCGTTCCAGTCGCCGGTCTCATACTTAGCACCTACCGTAAGCGCATGATCATACGATATAGAAGCGGTAAGTGAAATAGAACCATCAAAACGTACTAAAGCCGAAAATCTGACATAAGGAGTGATGATTATTGGGCCCACCGGTATCGGGTTCATGTAGATAGTCATCAAATCCTTAACAAGCTCTTTTTTATTACCTACTTCAATGGTGAAATCTGCCCCAAGCGAGATATCGGGATCAACCAACAGATTGAATGTCAACAGCTCTTTCTCATACACCACAGTCTGTAATCTCATCCCCAGATTTATATCTATGCTTGGAGAAAGCTTGATGTTTTCGAAGTCTTGACCCCCAAATTCAATGAGGTCAGAAGGCAGCGTAATCGATAACGATCCTTGTGAAACAGCTCTTGTTCGTGTATAGGGTAGCTGGTTACCGTTTGCATCTATTATCTGATCTACATAATTTGTAAGGTCGAGGCCGGTAGTCTCTATCTCTAATTTGTCGAAGGCCTTCTCAAAAGGCACATCTATAGTGGTAACTACAACCGATCCATCGTCAGATTTGTCACCCACGTCAACCACCCTCTTAACGAACCCATAGGGGAATTCTTTCGTTGGAGTGCTCAGAAGAAGAATATTATCCTTCACAGGAAGCTCATCAACAGGTGTACCAGAAGTATAAACAAGTTTGTCCCAGCCTTCTCCTTCGCTGATATTACTCATATCCGCGCTTGTCAAGAACTTCGTCTCATCGCTAATAGTGTAGCTGATATTGCCACTCTTCGTGCCACTTTGTCTGATGATTATGCTCCTGGAGACATTACCCGAAGTGACAGTCACCGTGGCATCTTCCCGGTCTACTTCCTCATCGTTTGCTGCAGCGGTGATTGTGATTTTCCCAGCCTCTTTCGATACAACACACCATGTTTTGTTTGACGAAACGCTCCACTCGGAGCCACCCGTGTTCACTGTAATCTCTTCGGTTCCACCTCCAGGGCTGAAGGAGATCAACTCGGTTGACAATTCAATATTTACGTTGTCCTCACCCTCGTACTCTTCAGGATCAATTGGGGAATCTTTTTCGCAACCCAAAAGTGCCAACAAAATTATAAGAAACAAATATGTGCTATGCTTTTTCATTGTAAGAAAATTTTAAAAACAACAATAATAAACAAATATATATATTTTTTATTTAACAACATCAATTTATTATAATTAAAAGTCTCAAATAAAAGTTGCATGTATCAGATAAAGTATTTATCTTTAAGGTGTTAAATAAAAAATAACACTCACCCGACACATGCAATACAAAAATAGTAAAAAAATCTCATTTACTGCCGGTTCAGTAAAGAAAGAGTTCAGTTCAGAACAATTAACGTCATATTTTAAGTATTAATAATTCCGCTTAACATCAAAATTAGTGTTAATAGATAACTATTTACTCCCAAATTCACAAAAAAAACTCCCAAATTCACAAAAAATAGACCAAATAGACCAAAAACATGAAACTAATCAGGCGAAACCTTCGATCTCCAGTTTAATAATTAAATAGGTTTGGATTACTTACCAAGGAAACTCCATCACCATTTGCACCTGAAAATGATGGGTGAAACTGAAAGATGATACTAAGTAAGACTTTACCAACAGTAAAGTGAAACATGTGAAGATTGCCCTCGATGGTATTCAAGATCGAGTGTTGGCATTACGAGTCTCGGCGGCGCAATTATTACAGCATTATGGGAGTGAATAACAAGGTATATTATAATGCTCAAAACACTTATGACAAAGCTAGCAAATTGATAGTGTATGATCTGAAAGAAAAGAAAGAAACAGAGCATGGTAGCAATGCAAGCTACACCGTTTCGCCCAATGGTAAAAAGATGTTGGTGAGAATGGGTGGAAAATGGCGAGGTGTTTGATTTGACAACAGCAAAGATTAACTTCGAAAAGCCCATTGACTTGTCAAAATGATAGTTTATATGTGGATTAGAAAGTCAAATGACAACGGTGGAATTGTTGAATAAAGTAGAACTATCCCTCTAATTGATGGCGCTTCAATTGTGACACCTTCTTATGCACCTTATGATAAGGAAGGGAAAGAATTATTATTGAAGGAACAGGCGTTGTGCCCGATATTATTATTGAAAATGACCCTGCCCAACAATACAAAGGCATAGATGCCCAGCTAAATAAAGGCATTGAAGTGATACTGCAAGAGCTCAAAGACAATCCTGTGAAATTGCCACCCGTGCCTAAGTTTCCGGTGAAGAGTGGGAAGTAATTTGTTGGGTTATTGCAGATGAACATCATACAAACATTGGCAGCTATGCCTGTAGAGACGCCCTATATGGGCGTCTTTTCAATGCAATGCAACAGTGTCATTGTGATACAGGAATTAAATATAAAGACAAAATAATCATATTTCTGATATTATAATTCTGTCGAATTATACGAGGGCGTCTACAGGTGCTAATAAATTATATTTGTTGGTTGGAATTGGGTAATACATTGTTGAAATATATTATTTATCGACATTAATTAATTCGTAATTCGTAATTCTCAATTCGTAATTGCTCCCCCTGCTGCATTATACATATCCAACACCAATTCCACAGCTTTTCTGGCTTCTTTTCCATCAATTTCGAATGGAATACCTTTTTCTATGGCATCAATAAAGGCGGCAATATTTTTAGCATGATTAATATACAAAATTGCGGCTGGATCTGCTACTCCTCCGCCACCTTCAATAGCGCCAAATTTCTCAGTTATTGTTTTATCTTCTTCGGTTTCTTCTTCAAATTGCCAAACCTTCAAGCTGTTTTCTACCAAAACAATCGTCCCTTTAGTTCCTGTAATTTCTAAACGTCTATACTGACCAGGAAATGAAGCAGTGCTACCATAAACCGTTCCCAATGCCTTGTTTTTAAATTGCAAAATACTCACACAGGTGTCTTCAGTTTCGATATGTGGATGTCCTGTCTTGGAAGTAAATGCCGCAATGTTATCAACTGGTCCCATCAAGTATTGCAACAAATCAACCATGTGAATGGATTGGTTCATCATTGCCCCACCACCATCCAAAGACCATGTTCCATGCCATCCTTCATAGTAAGCATTGCTGCGCCACCATGGAATATGCGCTGCTGCATAAGTTATTGTGCCCAGCCTATTAGCATCAATGGCGTTTTTTATTATTTGAGTTGTTTCATTGTATCTTAAATTAAAAATACCACCAAGATAAGTGTTCGCTTCTTCGTGAGCCTCAATCATTTTGTCAATCCGATCAAGTTTTATTTCTAATGGCTTTTCACACAAAACATGTTTGCCATATTTGGCAGCTTCTATTGTTGGTTCCATATGAGCACCACTGGGCGTTGCAATCATTGCTATGTCTATTTCGTCTGACTGTAGCATCTCACTTATTGTATCCCAACTTTTAACATGGTGCTTTTTCGCCATTTTTATTGCACCCTCTTTTCTAATGTTGCAAAAGCCCACCAGTTGCGCATTGGGTAGCGACTCAATGGCCTGAGCATGCATATCAGCTATCATGCCAGTGCCAACTATTCCTATTTTCCAGGTCTTCATTTTTATACTATCTTTTATTGTTACATGAATTAATATTCGAGGTAGTGAAATTAATCAAAAGTTTGAATCTAACAACATATAATCTTAACATTCTGGTATGAGTTACCAACTCGCGCCAACGAAGTAGGACGTAATTTATAGGATGTTTTTAGAAAATCAGCATATGAAAAAAGGGCAGTCTTAGGTGTTTGTCCTTTTTTGGTGGCTCCCGCTGGCGCGAATATTCATCCGTGTCATTATAATGGCAGTATAGGTAAAAGCACCGCTACCGCGAGGATCCTCTCTCGTGGGTTGAAGTGATTTGTATAGCAGCAATGTACTGGGGGAGATGGAGCTCCTGCTCCGTCATTTCCATTTCCGTGTTCTAATAGTTAACGAAGGCGATCACGCAGGTCCGCCACTAACAAATGCACATTTTTTAAATTGAAAAGGCTCACACATAGGTAGTGCCCCTACTATTTCACCATTCTGCATTTTTCAATTATCTATACAATGTTTGAATATTGCACCGATCGCATCGATTTACACTCGACCTGCAGGATTATTTATTTCTAACATTTTAATTATAGAATTATATTTACACATTATTTATTTCTAACGTTTCAATTATATAATTATTTTTACACGTTATTTATTTTCAAAGTTTCAATTATATAATTATGAAGTCATTCAAAATATATATAATACCCCATCCTAACATCAAAATGTCTACTTTTATACTTAATTCACTAGATTATGACTCTATTTTATCTTCCACACACTTCAAAACATCACCTCCATATGTTGAAATAACTACTTTTATGGCGAAATAGTCAAATTTTAGTACTAAAACAGCATTATTTATTTATAACGTTTCAATTATAGAATTAGTATTTGAGCTTTTAATGTTTATGAATTGTAATTCTGAAATTAGTATTAGAACATTATATTTTAATAACTTGATATTCTAACATCATTCTACGATGTATTTAATTATAAAAGAACAGTTTTTGATTTTGGTCTACAGATAAAAGATAACTAAAAAAGGGTATCCTAACATTAAGAAGGGTATCATTAAGTTTGAAAAATGAACATCTCTACTGCGAGAGTCCTTTCTCGTGGTTCATGACAATCATGAGATGCAAAAAACATACTGGGATAGCGGTAGAAAGCCAAAACTTGTTAGAGGAAAGACTTTCTACTCAGTAGAAAGCCAGAACTTGTTAATAGAAAGACTTTATACTCAGTAGAAAGCCAGAAATTGTTAAGGGAAAGACTTTATACTCAGTAGAAAGCCAAAACTTGTTAGTAGAAAGACTTTATACCCAGTAGAAAGCATGAAATTGTTTGGGGAAGGACTTTCTACTCAATAGAAAGTCTGAAATTGTATAGAGAAGTACTCATTCCACTTGAAAAAAGAAAGAACTTGATCAGTTTTGGACTATTTCAACTTAATTCAGCACGAAACTTGTACAATTAGGGACTACTTCAATAGCGAGTCAGCACAATGTGCACTTTTCCCACAACCCATAGCCATTTGTAGTGGCGCACCTATGTGTGCGCCATGGTTGAACAACTTTCTAACTGTTTGATTGGATAACCCGCTGGCGCGGATATTCATCCGTGCCATTATAAAAATAGTGCAGGTAAAAACACGGATAGAAATCTGCACTAACAGTCAATAACTATGTTGCCCTTTCAGGTAGGGTGTCCAATATAGTGTTCCTAAATTGATGCTTTTTCCTGTGTTCTTTTCTTTGTTTTTCAACAACTAATTTATTAATATAAACTTGTGTTTTATATGTAAAATAACTTGTGTATATT